>JADFNE010000005.1 GCA_022563535.1 Myxococcales bacterium | reverse complement strand
AGTTCGGCCTGCGATTCCGGGTCGAGGGGACCGAGTTGTTTTCGTGGTCGGTTCCGGTGCATTCCCGATGGGTGGCCTACTCGAGCCGCGACCTGGCTGAAGGGGTTCTCGGCGAGATACGAGCCGACGTGCGCCGGGGTATGGACCCGCTCGCAGCCATCTCTCCCTACGTTCGTTCGGCCGTAATCTACGGATTCGGAAGGTTCTGGGAGCAGTGGACGGCCACCCAGGTAGATCGCGCCAACGCGGGTGAAATCTCAATGAAGCGCGCCCGGGTGGTCGGGCGCTACGAGCAGTGCGGCTATCTCGATCCAGTTTTGGACGTATCCGTGTTCAGCCTCGACTACGGCCACATGGAAGACCTCAAAACACACCTTCTGGGCAAGGTCGGCCCGAAGACCACGCAGAACGTCCTGGCCGACGTTAGAACATGTTTGCGGCGACTTGCCCGGCGCCGCGGGATGCCTCGCCCGCCAGATATTCCGGCAGTCAGCGTCCCCCAGCACACCCCGGTCATCCCCTCGCTCGATGAACAGCGCAAGCTGCTCGCTGCGATTCCGTGGGAAATCCGGGGCTACTGGCTGGCCCGCGGTCTGCTCGGAGTACGTGACGAGGAAGCTGCCAGGGCACTGCTGAGCGACTATCGGCGCGGACCCGACGCTGGATCGGATGAGTGGCTGATCCGCGCTAAGGGAGGCAGAGACAGGCTGCTGCCGGTCCCTGCCGAGCTGGCTCGGTGGGTGCGTGAGAATCGCCCGAAGCTGGCGCCAGCGGGGAGCATGCTGTTTATCAACCCGCTGGCTGAGATTCAGGCGAACCCCGGGCAGCGATGGCTCCAGGACGCACGGCGCATGGTGTTTCACGCTGCCGCGAAGTCGATCGGATGTACCGGGAAGTGGAAGCCGAACGAGGCGCTTCGCCACTGCTTCGGGACCCGCGCGGCCGAACGTCTTTTGCGCGAAGGCGTGAGCAACGTCGATGCGATCCGCATGGTCATGAGCATCATGGGTCACACCAGCGCAGAGACTTCAGCCCGGTATGTGAGGCTCGGAGCGGAGTGTTTGCGCGGGGTTTTGGGGGACGACTCGTGACCGCTTCGGGGAACGCTGGGGGAACGGGTGGTTTTTCCGGTCGAAAATCCCTGCAAAATCAACCATCAATGGTGCCCGGGGCAGGAGTCGAACCTGCACGGCCGAGGGCCAGACGATTTTAAGTCGTCCGCGTTTACCATTTCGCCACCCGGGCCCATCAAGCGAAGACGACCAAGTCTAGCAGCCCATTGGCGAACCCCACGCCTGGGTCGATTGGTTGCTAGCCCAAATCATTCATGGTGGCCGACTGCAACCGCAGATCGCCACGCTGCGAAGGATAGATCGGCAACCCGCCGCTCGAATCGCTGATAATTCGCAACCCCGTGAGCAAACTCGGCTCGCTCATCGGTGATCCCGGCGCGACGTTCTTGGGAGGCGCGACCACAGTGGCCCGCGCGCTCCTTGCGAGAAGGCGGCGAAGCCCCGAGTGACGCATTATAGTGACGGCACTGCTCGCTTGCGGGACGTTCCGGGAACTGGAACTGAGAACCTTGCCACTTCGGATCTGTAGGTATCTGATGCTGCGTCGGCTGCGGCGGCAATGGAGGCGGCGGCCGGATTCGAACCGGCGATCAGGGCTTTGCAGGCCCGTGCCTTACCACTTGGCTACGCCGCCATCCGACCGAGCGAGGAAGGCTGCCCGGAAACTCAACGCTGGCGTCGAGGATAAGCGCAGGGGCCTTTACTGGGCTGCTAGCAGGCTGCTAGGAGTTACCGCGCCAAAGCCGCCGCGTCAATTTCACACCGGCGGTTGACGGAAGCGGTGATGCGAACCAATGTGCAACGCCTACAGTCCATACGCCGCAGCCTTGGCAGTGGGATGCCGCGCGCAGTTGGGGCCAACATATTGTGGGGGCGAATATGAAGTGGCTGGTTTTGGCGGTGGGGGGCGGCATCGGCGCTTCGCTGCGTTACGCACTCTCGATCTGGGTCGATCAGAGAATCGCGTCGACCTTCCCGTGGGGGACGCTGTCGGTCAACTTCGTGGGCTCATTCTTGCTTGGCCTGCTCATCAGCTGGCTCGACCAGCGCGGTCTCACTTCCCCCGACCTACGGCTGTTCTTGATCACCGGCATGCTTGGCGCCTTCACTACCTTCTCGACATTTAGCATGGAGACGCTCCGGTTGATCGAATCCGGCCGTCTGCCCCTGGCCGCCGCGAACATGGCCGGCAGCGTTGGGGTCTGTCTGCTCGCCGTGGTGGCGGGAGTGGCATTGGCTCGAAGCCTCGGCTGAAAGCGCATTGCTGCGCAGACTCCTAGAGCGCCGGCAATTTGACCCGGGTGCCGCCCACCGAGATCGTGGTTCCTTTGTCGTCGACGGCGTTCAGAAATTCGGCTTGCGCACGGTAGTTGAAGCGCGCAAAAACACCCGCCGCGTCGAGTCCCCGCTTCACGCGACACATCAGCGCACCGTCTATGCGGGAGGTCGCGAGAGACGCCACGTCGAGCGCGTCGATCGATGCGTCGGATAGCCGAACCGACCCCGAATCGAGATCGATGTCCTCGACAAAGAAGGCGGCTTCTTCGACGTCGATCAGCCCGCGGAAGTGGCCGATTTGCACGACATAGACGCCGCCTTCGTCGGGCAGATAGCGCACGGATTGGTCGAACTTCTCTCGCAACCGACGATTGCGAAACGGCTGCCCCTCATGGGTCCACGAGCCGTCGTGGTGCAGCACGAGGTCGAACGAAGCCAGGGGCGGTGGACCCTTGGCGAGCGGAGTGCGGTTGGCCTCTCCGATCGCACGATCCAGTTTCGACTCACTCACGGTGCAACCGTTCCAAAGCGAGCTGCGAATGAATTCGCGATCGCTTCGCGGGCGCGCAGCGCCAGGACGGGACCGGAGCCCACGCCCTCCCGAGCCAGCGAGGTCATCTCTACGTCGTAGAGTCCGCACGGCACGATCGCATCGAATTCGCAGAGTTCGATATCTACGTTGAGCGCGAAACCGTGATGACTGACCCAGTGCCGAACCCCCACCCCGATCGAGGCAAGTTTGCGGTCGGGCAACCCGTGCGGGGTCTTCACAAACACCCCGGTGCGCCCGGCCACCACACCGCCGGGCACGCCGAGCCCGACCACCGCGTCGATCAATGCCGCCTCGAGGTCTCGCAGATAGCGATGAACATCAGCAGCACCCCGGGCCCGCAAGTTTGATATCAGATAGCCAACCAACTGGCCTCTCCCGTGATAGGTCACGTCCCCGCCCCGGGCCACATTCACAATTTCGATTCCGCGAGCTGCAAGCCGCTCTTCGCTTTCACGCAAGTGCTCGCGCGAGCCGCTGCGGCCGAGGGTGATGACCGGAGGATGTTCGAGCAACAACAGCCGATCTTCAGCGCCGTTTCTCACGGCTTCGATCGCGTCGGCCTGCAACACGAGCCCTTCGCAATAGGGAACACAGCCCAGCCATTCAACGCCCAGGGTCGGCGCGTGAATCGGTGTCGAGAAGGATCCTTGCTGGCTAGTCGCTGTTCTCAATGGGGTCATAGAATCTTGTGATCATAGATCGAAGTCGGCGCTCTCGAGCAACTCGCGAATCCGGTAGAGAAACCCGTTCGCCGGAGCGCCGTCCACTGCACGGTGATCATAGGAGAGAGCAAGGTGCATCATCGACCGAATGACAATGGCGTCTTCGCCGCGGTTCGTACGGACCACAGGCCGTTTGACCATCTCTCCCACTCGCAGGATCCCGACCTGAGGCTGATTGATGATGGCAAAACCGTACAGGTTGCCTTTTCGACCCGGGTTCGAAATGGTGAAGGTCCCGCCGCGCAGATCGTCGGCCGAGAGCTTCTTGTTCCGGGCGCGAACCGAAAGCTCGTCGATGGCAGCAGCCAATCCTGCCAGGGATAAACGGTCTGCGTCGCGCACCACCGGGACCATCAGGCCTTTTTCGGTCTCGACCGCGATCCCGATGTTGATCGCGCGCTTCTCGACGATCGAATCCTCGACCACGGACGCGTTGAGCGAGGGAGTTTCGCGCAACGCGCGCACCACTGCGTTGACGATAAAGGGGAGAAAACTGAGCGAAATTCCGTGGAGTTCCTCGAAGCGCGACTTGTTCGCTTTGCGCAGTGCGACGACTGCGCTCATGTCGACCTCCGCAACCGTGCCCACATGAGGGCTCGTGCGCTTTGAATAAACCATGTGGTCCGCGACGAGTTTGCGCAGCCGCGACATCGGAATCACCCGGTCGCCTGCTTCGATCGCCGCACCCAGAGCGGAGGACTGCGGAGGCCGGCTCGACGCTGGAGCGGCCGGAGGTGGTTGCGGGGCTTGGTCCGGGGTGGAGTCCGGGGCCTTGCCTGGGTCGTTGTTCGTTCGATGGATTTGGACATCTTGCTGAGTCACTCGACCGCGGCTCCCGGTGCCAACGACCTGCGAGGTATCAAGACTGTCCCCGGCCTCACGCCGAGCCAGTGGCGTCGGAAGCGGAATTGAAGGTGTGATTGAAGGAGGGGTCGAAGGAATCGCTGTGGACGCCGCCTCCGTCGCGACATCAACCGAAGCTGTGGCGGAGGTCTGAACGGCGGGTTCGATCTCTGCTTTGGCAATCCCTGGCGAAGCAGCAACGCCGGATTCGTCGATGAGCAGGAGTTCGGCTCCGACTTCGACGGTGTCGTCCACCGCGACCAGGATCTTCTGGATGACGCCCTCGCAGGGCGAGGGAATTTCGACATCGACCTTGTCAGTGGTCAACTCGACGAGCGCCTGATCGAGAGACACGCGATCGCCTTCCGCGACCAGCCAACGCGCGACGGTCCCCTCGACGACGCTCTCTCCGAGGCTTGGGACTCGCAGCGAAATCGACATCTATTGGAGCTCCTTCCACATCCTCAAATTTCGCAGACAGCGGTCGATATGCGGATCGGCTCGAGGCGCACATGGCTTGAACACCAAGTGGCCGGGGTCGCCTGCGAACGCGAGACTAGTAGCCCCGACACGAGAACGCGACCTCGCGCCGCGCCGTCTCTGATATATTCTTCGCAACGCAACCGGAATCGGGAAAATCTCGCTGTGAATCCTGCGCCCGGGCGAGGGATCTGATGACTGCATCGCCAACGGTTCCGCAAACGAAGATCCTGGCCTGGGGCGTGCATCTATTTACCGCCAGCGGTGCCGTGTTTGGGGCCCTTGCCCTGATTTCCATCGCCCGGGGCGATTTGGCGTTTGCCGGCGTCATGATGATGCTGACCCTGGCGATCGACTCGGTGGACGGCGCTCTGGCCCGGGCTGTCGGAGTTTCTCGGGTTCTACCCAACGTCGATGGCCGACGGCTCGATGACATCGTCGACTTCCTCAATTTCGTGATTGTCCCAGTGGTCTTCATGGCGGCGGCTGGAAGTTTGAGCCACTGGTTCTGGATCGCCCTGCCGGTACTGGCGAGCAGCTACGGTTTTTCACAGTCGGACGCAAAGACCGAAGACGATTTCTTCTTGGGATTCCCCTCGTACTGGAACGTGCTGGCCCTGTATCTCTGGATCCTCGACTTCTCCCCCGGCGCCGGTGACGCCTGTCTACTGGGACTCTCGATCGCAGTCTTCATTCCGCTCAAGTACATCTACCCGAGCAAGATGCGAGTGCTCCGCACTAGCACTTGCCTGGGAGGATTGATCTGGACCCTGGTGATGACCTGGGTGATCCTGGCCCCCGAGACGGCGACCCGCGTATGGGTCGCGCAGATCAGTCTGATCTACCCGGCGTACTACATCGCGCTTTCAGCATGGTTGGGTCGCTGGGATCAAAGTTTGCGTCGAGCCTGAGGCTGTTGCTCTTTGAGGCGTTGGGCGGCGCTGCGGCGGGGTGTGTCGGGGTGCGGCGGGTTGCCGAATGACGGCTAGGTCATTACGTCGAGCAGGTCCATGATACGCCAGGGCTTGGAGAGCACCCGGGTAACGCCGAAAGCGAGCAGATCATCCTCACTGCCGCTGCCACCGGTTCCGATCACAGTTGCTTCGGGTCGAGCCGCACGCACCGCGTTGACCCACTTTGACATCTCGTCACCCGCGAGTCCAAAATCAATCAGCACTGTCGCAACCCGTGGCTCCGCGGTCAGTAGTTTGAGCGCGCTTTTCAGATCGTCCGTCGGATAACACACGGTGCCGATGCGCTCGATCTGCGATACCAGCAGCCGCCGTACGGCGCCATCGCGTTCGATCACCACGACCGGGCCGTGATCGGGAAGGATGGGTTTCGAGCGACTGCGATGATCGAGCAAGATGCGCACCCGCGGATCGCTGGTCAGGGGTCGTTCGTCCTCGCTGAGCAGAACGACCAGGAAGCCAGCTCGACCGTTCAATATGCGCGCGCGCAAGAGCCAGCGCTCGGGTTCGTCTTCGCGGTCGACTGTGGGCAGCGTCGCGCATCCGACCCAGTCCTTTAAAGCCAGATTCAACTGCGAAATGATTTCACCGCCCAGCACGTCCTGGAGTTGACTCGCATCACTCCCGCCTGCCGTTTGCGCAAAGAGTTCTCGGGCTCGCTCACTCACGAAGTGGAGCTTGCCCTCGAGGTCGAGTTCAACCACCGCGAGGGGGTGGGGCCCAGAGGGCCGACGCTCAGCGGTCAACGCAGAATGGACTGCCCGTTTGAGATCATTCAAATCAAAGGGCTTCTCGAGCAACTGCAACACGCCGCATCGATCAGACTCAGAGAGCAGATCCTTCGACGGAAACCCGGTGATCAAAATTGTGTGTAGGGAGGGATTGACGGCTTTCAAAGCGTCGGCGACGTGCAGTCCATGGATGTGGTTCTTGAGCATCCAATCGGTCACCAGCACATCGGGGCTAGCTGAAATTCCGAGATCGAAGGCCTCGCGACCGTTCGCCGCGGTGATTACTTCGTGACCTTCTCGAATCAAAAAACGCGCGAGGGTTTCGCGCAGCGAGCTTTCGTCTTCGACGATGAGAACCGATGCCATCCGTGCCTCACTCGTTATCTAGTGCGCACTACCTTCCGAACGTAGACATGCGCCGACGGTCGTTAACCAGAGCGTACAGCCTTCGCCGATTTACCAAAAGCATTCTTTTTCGATTTGCGGCACCCGACCCACCCGCGGGAGAAGGCGGCCTGTGGCATGCTGGGTCCGTGGCAAATCAAGATAATCAAATTGGTGTTCTATTGGTCAATCTCGGGACCCCAGATTCACCAGAAGTCAGCGATGTCCGTCGTTATTTGCGTCAATTTCTTTCAGATCGTCGCGTGATCCGTCTGCCGCGACCACTGCGTTGGCTTCTGCTCAATTTTGTGATCCTGCCCTTCAGGCCGCAGAGGTCGGCGGCGGCATATCGAACCATTTGGATGCCCGAGGGCTCGCCCCTGTTGTACTTCGGGCGCAGCCTCGCCGAATCGGTTTCCGAGCAGCTCGGAGACGGTTTCCGCGTCGAACTCGCGATGCGCTACGGCTCGCCCAGCATTGCAGAGAGCATGAGGTTGCTGCTCGCGAACGATCTCGAGAGGATCGTCGTCCTGCCGCTATTTCCCCAGTACGCAATCGCCTCCACGGGCAGCGCGCTTGCAGAGGTCGCCAGAGTTCTGGAAACGGTAGAGCGACCTCCACCGTTGCACACGCTGGGGGCGTTCTTCGAGCATCCGAGTTTTTGCAATGCCTACGCGGCCAGGGCGGAGCCCATCTTGAAGGACTTCGCTCCCGACCACGTCATATTCAGCTATCACGGTCTGCCGGAGTGGCAGGTGCGCGATCTCGACTCGAGCGGGAGCCATTGTCTGGTCGAGCCAGATTGCTGCGAGACGTCTTGTGCCGACAACCGAGGTTGCTATCGCGCCCACTGCTTCGCGACCACCCGCGTACTCATAGCCGATCTGGATCTGGAAGAGAAAAACACGTCTCTGGTTTTTCAGTCTCGCCTCGGCCGCACACCCTGGCTCGACCCGGACCTGATCAAAGTCCTGCCCGAGCTGGCGGCCCGAGGGATCAAGCGACCCGCGGTGTTCTGTCCATCCTTCGTCGCCGACTGTCTCGAGACCCTGGAAGAGGTGGGGATTCGCGCCCGAGCGCAGTGGAACGAATTGGGGGGTGAGGAGTTGTGCCTCATACCCTGCGTCAACGCGGATCCGGAGTGGGTCGACGGGGTGGCGTCGATGGTGCGAGAGGCGGTCGCCTGACGTTTGGCGAGACGGGAACCTCTACAGCGAGCGGACTGCTTCGGTAAAGGCGCGCACTCCGTCGACCGGGGTGTCGGTAAGACAGCCGTGACCGAGATTTGCGATGTAACCCTTTGCGGGTTCGGCGTCCCGAGACATCTTTTGCACCATCGTCGCGATCTTCTCTCTGGGCGCGGCGAGTGCGGCAGGATCGAGATTGCCCTGGAGTGCCACGCGGTCGCCGTAGTTGCGAGCGGCGTTTGCGAGATCCACTCGCCAATCCAGCGAGAGAACATCTGCCCCTGACTCCACGGAGTCTTCGAGCAAATGGGCGCCATTGTTCATGTAGAGAATCAGTGGAGCTCGGTCCCGGTGGACCCTCTCGGCGATCTGCTGGTGGCGGGGCAGGATCCATTCGCGGTACTCCGCCGCAGTGAGCAACCCAGCCCAGGTATCGAAGAGTTGCACCGCCTGAGCTCCCGCCTCGATCTGGGCGTTGAGGTAGCTCACGCTGCAGTCGGTCAACTTGTCGAGCAGTGCATTCAGCAATTTGGGTTCGCGGTGCATCATGCGCTTGATTTGGGTGAAGTCCTTTGAGCCGCGCCCCTCGACCATGTAGGCGGCCAACGTAAAGGGCGCCCCGGCGAATCCGAGCAACGGTATTTGTCGCCCCTCGAGTTCCCGCCGCAAGGTTCGCAGGATTTCAAAAACGAATGGAACGCTCTCGGTTGGGTCGGGAACCCGCAACCGTTCCACTTGATCGGAGCTGCGAATCGGCTCGGCGATCACCGGCCCCGGAGCGAAGTCGAGTTCCACTCCCATGCCGGGGATTGGCGTGAAGATGTCCTGAAACATGATCACCGCTTCGCTGCCCACCAGATCGATCGGCTGCAGGGAGACTTCGACCGCCCGGTCGACACTGCGGCACATCTCGACGAAGCTCACTCCCTCGCGCACCCGGCGGTACTCCGGCAGGTAGCGTCCGGCCTGACGCATCAACCAGACCGGGGGTCGATCGACTGGCTCTCCTCGACAACTGCGGAGGAACCGCTCGGTCGCCGTGTATTTTGCTGACTCGCTCGTCAATCCAGAATTCCTCAGTTGCTGCAAACGCTATCGATGTTTCAATGTCGGGCACAGGACCTTGCTTTTCAGTCGCGCAGCACCGCAGGCAACTTGAACGTCATCCCCTCATCGACTTCCCCCAGCGAACGCACGTAAACCTCACCGCCGTGAATCTCCTTGAGACGGTCGATCACTCGTTCGAGCAGGAACTCTGGCGTTGACGCACCCGCGCTGACGCCGACGCATTCGACTCCGTCGAGCCAGGCGGGTTCGATGGCATCGGCGTTTTGGATCAGCACACTGCGAATTCCGCGCTTGGCCGCCACTTCGACCAGGCGGTTGCTGTTCGAGGATGCTGGGGCGCCTACGATCATCACCAGGTCGGCCCGCTCGGCCAATGTCTTCACGGCGTCTTGTCGGTTTTGCGTGGCGTAACAAATGTCGTCGCGCTTGGGCAGGATGATGGAAGGGAAGCGCTGCTTCAGGCTCTCCTTGACCACCGCCGTATCATCGACCGACAGGGTTGTCTGGGTCACACATCCGAGACGCTCCGGGTTGCGCACCTGGAGTCGCTGAACATCCTCGACGGTTTCGACCAGATACATCTTGCCGGGCGCTTGCCCCATGGTTCCTTCGACTTCGACGTGACCCGCGTGCCCAATCATGATGATCTCAAAACCTTCTGCGACCATCCGCTTTACTTCTACGTGCACCTTGGTGACCAATGGGCATGTGGCGTCGATCGTCTGCAAGTCGAGCCGTGCGGCTTCGGTACGCACCTCGGGTGAGACGCCGTGGGCGCTGAATATCAGCTTTGCCCCCGCCGGGGCTTCTGACGGCGATTCGATGAAGATGGCACCCTTTTCACGCAGCGCGTCTACGACATACCGGTTGTGCACGATTTCGTGTCGCACGTAGACGGGCGCGCCGTAGCGTTCGAGAGCGCGTTCGACGATTTCGATTGCGCGGTCCACGCCGGCGCAAAAACCCCGGGGACTCGCCAGCAGAATTTCCATGCCGCACACCCTAGCAGCCCAGCCGACCTTCCGACGAACCCTCAGCAAATCCGCCTAATTCATCACCCGTGCCGGCACTAGCCAAAATCAGCGATCAGAGTACTCGAAGCTAAACCCACCATCCGTCACGCTCACCCGAACCTCTCCCCCCTTGGTGAGGTTGCCGAACAAGACATGATCCGAAATTGCGTCGATGATGTCCCGTTGAATGACCCGTGCGAGAGGCCGTGCACCGAAATCGGGTTCATATCCCAACTCGGCCAACAACTTTCGCGCGGCCGGGTCCAGCTCAATTTTGATCTTGCGCTCCGCGAGCTGCGCTTCGAGTTCCTTGATGAACTTTTCAACGACGAGGTCCATCACACTGGGATCGAGAGGCTCGAAGACGACGATCTCGTCGAGTCGATTGCGAAACTCCGGGCTGAACAGGCGTTCGAGTGCCTTGGAGGTACTGCCCGCCTTGCCACCCCCAAACCCGATGGCGTTGGATGAAGCTTCTCGGGCGCCAGCGTTCGAGGTCATGATCAACGTGATGTGTCGGAAATCTGCTTCCCGCCCCTGGTTGTCGGTGAGCACCGCGTGATCCATGACCTGAAGCATAATGTCGAAAACATCCGGGTGAGCCTTCTCGATCTCGTCGAGCAGCAGCACCGCATAGGGGTTCTTGCGCACGTCTTCGATCAACATGCCACCCTGGTCGTAACCCACGTATCCCGGCGGCGCGCCGATCAAGCGAGAGACCGCATGCTTCTCCATGTATTCGCTCATGTCGTAGCGAAGGAAGGGAACTCCCAGGGTCTTGGCCAGTTGTTTGCTCAACTCGGTCTTGCCTACGCCGGTCGGGCCCGTAAACAAGAACGACCCGATGGGACGATCCACTCCGCCGAGTCCAGCGCGCGAACGCTTGATTGCCCTGACCACAGACTCGACCGCGCTGTCCTGACCAAACACCACGCTCTTGATGTCTTCATCGAGCTTCAACAGGCGCTCGCGATCTTCGCCCTGGGTCCGCTCCAACGGGATCCGAGCCATCCGGGCGATCACGGCTTCGACGTCTCGCACGCCCACCGTCTTGCGTTTTTTGCTTTGAGGTCGCAGGCGCACCGCTGCACCGGTCTCGTCCATCACGTCGATGGCTTTATCCGGCAGGAAGCGATCGCCAATGTGGCGCACGGAAAGATCGACACACGCCTTGAGGGCTCCACTGGTGTACCGGACACCGTGGTGCTCTTCATAGCGCGAGGCGAGGCCTTTCAGGATGCGCAGACAGTCGCTACTGGAGGGTTCGCCTATGTCCACCTTCTGAAAACGACGCGCCAGCGCCCGATCGCGTTCGAAGTGACGGTACTCCTGGTAGGTCGTCGAACCCATGCAGCGCAGCTTGCCGCCGGCGAGCACCGGCTTCAGCAGGTTCGAGGCATCGACAGTATTGCCCTGTGCCGAACCCGCCCCCAGAATCGTATGGATTTCGTCGATGAAGAGAATTGCCGATTCGCACGCGTCGAGCGCGGCCAACAATGCTTTGAAGCGCGCCTCGAAGTCACCGCGATAGCGAGTACCCGCCAGTAGCGCACCGAGATCCAAAGAGTAGATCTGCGCGTCAGTGAGGTCGTCTGGAACACGACCCTCGTGCACGCGCATTGCCAGGCCCTCGGCCAACGCAGTCTTCCCCACCCCGGTTTCGCCCACGAAGATGGGATTGTTCTTCCGTCGACGCGCGAGGATGTGAATGATTCGCTCGAGCTCGCTGCCCCGCCCGATCATCGGGTCGAGCTTGCCCTCGGCCGCCAGGGCGGTGAGATTTGTGGCAAACGCCTTCAACGGATCGGCTGGAACACCTTCAGCTTCTTCCCCGAGTCCACCGGGACTGGTCGCATCCAGTGGATCACCCGCTTGACCGTCTCGTGTCTTGACAATGCCGTGCGAGATGTACTGAAGCAGATCGAGGCGATCGACTTCCTGGCTGCGAAGCAGCAATACCGCGTAAGAATCGGGCTCCTGGTAGAGCGCTATCAACAGGTCGCCGATTTCGACCTCTTCTTTTTCGGCGCTCGTGGTGTGATCGACGGCATGCTGCAGAATTCGATGAAACGCCAAGGTTTGACTGGCTTCGAAGTCTTCGTCTCCCGGCACTCGTTCCAGGTCTTCTCGAAAGAATCGCTCGAGCTCCTGCTTGAGCGTCTCTACATGTCCGCCGCAGCTCTGGATGATTTCCACCCCGCGCTCGTCGTGCAGCAGGGCAAACAGCAGATGCTCGACCGTCACGTAGGCGTGACGACGGTGCACGGCCTCCTGAAAGGCCGATTGAAGCGTCATGTGCAACTCGCGACTGGCTCCTGCCATACTACGTTGGTTCTCCGTCAAAACCCGGCGATACGCCGGCGCGTTCCCTGTTCATTCCTTCTCGACACCACTGCGCAGGGGGTAGCCTTTTTCTTCGGCCAACCGATGCACGGTCGCGACCTTTGTGTCCGCGACCTCCCTGATATAGACACCGGCTACGCCATGTCCACCCTTGTGGACCTGGAGCATGATCTGAGTGGCCGCCGAGGGGCCCTTCCCAAAGACATCTACCAGCACGCTCACCACAAAATCCATCGGTGTGTAGTCGTCGTTATATAGAAGAACCTTGTAACGATCCGGGCGCTTTGTCTTTTTTCGCTCTTCGGTCGCAAGCCCCGAGTCGCGCTGATCTCCGGGGACATTGCCACCAGCACTCATGATTACATCCGCGGAGCGGGCGCGCCCTCTCGCTCCCAATAGGGCCTCGCGGTTCAAAAGATGATGAGGTTCCACAGCGGGAGAATAGCCCGAACGCTATAGACTGCATTGTCATGCCCAGAATCGAAATGACGGAGGGAGTGAGCACGCTACCTCGAGACGCCTGGAACCTCCTCGTGGGGGATGAATCGCCGTTTCTCGAATGGGAATGGCTCGCGTCCCTCGAAGAGAGCGGTTGTGTCGGCGGCGAAACGGGTTGGATCCCGCGTACGCTGGTCGGCTATGAAGAAGATCGGCTCGTCGCCGCGTGCCCGCTCTACGTCAAGTACAACAGCGAGGGCGAATTCGTATTCGACCACGGCTGGGCCCAGGCAGCGGAGCGCGCGGGAATTTCGTACTTCCCAAAGCTATTGGTCGGAATTCCGTTTACCCCGGTGACCGGTACGCGCTTTCTGGTCGCCGAAGATCAAGACCACAGGCACTGGATCCGGCAATTCGGCGGGGTTCTGCGCCAACTCTGCGAGGACGAGGATATCTCGGGAGCCCATGTCAATTTCTGCCGACCCGAAGAACAAGATATCCTGAAGGAGATCGGCTTCGATACGAGGATGGGCTTTCAGTATCACTGGAAGAACGACGGCTATCAGAGTTTCGAGGATTATCTGCAGCGCTTTCGCAGCAAGCGCCGGAATCAGATTCGTCGCGAGCGTCGAGAACTCGTACGACAGGGAATCGAGATTTCGTTCCTGGTCGGAAACGAGATCGACCAAGACGCCATGTCTCACCTGTATCGCTTCTACCTGGCCAACATAGAGAATCACTACTACTGGGGGCGCCAGTATCTGAATCGAGAGTTCTTCGAACTGATCACCGAGCGCTTTCGCGATCGACTACAAATCACCTTGGCGCGTCGGGGTAAGGAGACGGTTGCCGGGACGCTCAACGTGATCAAAGGAGAGGTGCTCTACGGCCGCTACTGGGGGACCGATCAGAAGCTGCGACATCTCCACTTCAACACTTGTTACTACGCTCCGATCGAGTACTGCATTGAACACGGCCTGGCCCGCTTCGAGCCCGGTGCGGGTGGAGAATACAAACAGATTCGCGGTTTCGACGCCGAACCCACGGTGAGCGCCCACTATCTCAAGGACGAACGTCTTGCCGGAGCCGTGCGGAGTTATCTCGTGCGGGAGCGACATGACGCCACAGAAACCATCAATTGGTTTCGAAACCAGAGCGCACTCAAACCCGCACGTAAGCCCGCACGTAAGCCAGAGACGAACAGCTAAAACTGGCCGGTGGCATCCATGTGCATGAGCAGTTGAGCCGCTTCGGTGGAAGTCAGTGTCGGCTTCCGCATCAATTCGGCAATCTGCGCGGCCTTCTCCCGCTCTTCGTCGCTAATCGCGCGATTGTTTCGGCTGCTTCTGGGCGTGTTGCGATTCTGTTCCCACTGCCGCCCGCGATCGTTCGACATTGCCACCAGATCAAACGGATCGTCGATCCAACCCAATTGATTGATCGGGCCACTCGCGGCGTCCGCACTGGCCGCAATGATGCGACGATCGACCAGCGCGAAGGCATCGCCCGTGTCGGCGATGATGCGATCAGGAGAAATGACTGCGCGCACGCTGTCGACCAATTCGGAACTCCCCACGATCACCACGAGTACCGGGTCGGGGCTGAAGTAGTCGTTGACGGCGGGGAACCAGGTCGAGGGCTCCGACGTGTACAACAGCCCACCGATCCCAAAAGCCGCAATCGCGGACATGCTGACGAGAAATCCGTGTCGCATGGCGATTTATTTCGGCAAGGTGCGACCGCGGCCTGAGAGTATTCCTGCACCGGCCCAGATCGTTCTCAGCGACAAAAGGTACACACGAACAATCTATTCGTGTTGCATCTCGCGAGTCACCTCAGACGGCGAAAAGAATCATAGAAAGCGGGAAATACCCCATCACAATTGTGAGTCGGAGCCGATTGACCCGACCCGTCCAATCTCCTTTCAATGCTCGGCAATTGCCTGCTCGAAGCGCAATCCATCGCCCATTTTTCCGTCAACTTGGGGTAGAAGATCCAGACCGAACTACTCCACAACAGACGATTCCCACCCCCGAGCTCGGTTCTTCGCCCGATACCTCGCGGCTCTCGAACGCCATAGGTTTCAAAATGTGTCCACCACTTACGAGGGTCACGCAAAGGGGAACGACGTCATCAGCGTCGATTGAAAAGGGGGGGTAACCATGACCATCGGATTCGAGTCTCGCGACATCGAACTCGCACGAGAAACGCCGGAAGACAAGCATCCGGCCGCACTCTATCTCGCACAATTGGGTCCCGGTTCGAGAAGAACCATGACCGAGGCCCTGCAGAAGATCGCCCGTTACTTGTCAGAAGGGCGATGTGACATGCGTTCTCTTCCGTGGAGTGCATTGCGCATCGAACATACTTCGGCACTGCGAACGCGACTGGCCAGCGAGCTCGCGCCGGCTACCGCGAACAAGCACCTCGCCGCGCTACGCGGTGTTCTCAAGCAAGTGTGGCGCCTCGGCATGATCTCCGCTGAAGACCACCAGCGCGCAATCGACCTTCCCGCGGTCCCCGGCCCGTCGCCTCGCAAGAGCAGGGCCTTGAGCCAGGAAGAACTGCGAGCACTAGTCGCCGCGTGTGAGCAAGATCGCTCCCCCGCTGGTCCACGGGATTCAGCACTCTTTGCCCTGCTATTTGGGGCCGGACTGCGACGCGCAGAAGTTGCAGCGCTCGATCTCGCCGATTTCGATCGGCGCACGAGCACGATCTGCGTCCGCGGCAACGGCACCAAGCCACCCCGTCGCTTCACCGCAAATCGAGAAGGCCTGCTGGCATTGGAAGCCTGGCTGGCGCGAAGAGGTGTGGCGCCCGGGCCGCTGTTCAATCCGGTCAACAAGGGTGGCCGCATTGAAATTCGCCGACTTTCGGAGCAGGCGATTTACGTAGCCTGTCACAAGCGCGCCACAGAGGCGGGACTCCCTCCGGTGAGCCCCGAAGATCTGCGACGATCGCTACTGGCTTCGAAACCGCGAACCAGCGCCATGCGCAAGGTGGAGCCCGCGTCCATACCGTCACAAAGTAACGTGGCCGCGACGTCGGCGTAGTCACGATCGCTTAGATCGCCGGCCGTCTCGGTGTGGCGGAGGTTTTGAATCGAGTGATTCAATCCACCGCGTAGATCCCTCTAAACCACCCCTCCGGTGGGATCGCGCACCGAGCGGCCTGGTGGCCGCCGACGCAGCAGCCATGCGCGCGGTGCCGTACTTCAAATTATTCGATCATTCTCAAATATGAATGGCCCGTCCAAAGGCTGCGAGCACCGATTCGTGCAGGGCTTCTGAAAGGGTCGGATGCGGAAAGATCGTGTGCATCAGCTCCGCCTCGGTGGATTCGAGCTGCATGGCGGCACTCACACTCGAGATGAGTTCGGTCACGCCGTGTCCCACCATGTGCGCGCCGAGCACTTCGCCGGTCGCGGCATCAAAGATCGTCTTCAACATTCCCTGGTACTCCCCCATGGCGATGGCCTTGCCATTGCCGCGAAACGGAAAGCGCCCGACTCTGATCTCGCGACCACTTTCCTTGGCACGAAGCTTGGCCTGTGCCTCAGTCAATCCGATGCTCGCGATCTGGGGCCTGCAATAGGTGCAACCCGGAATTCGTAATGGGTTGATGGGTTTGAGATTGGGCAATCCCGCGATCCGTTCCGCCACGAGAATTCCCTCGTGAGTCGCCTTGTGGGCGAGCCACGGTGGACCCGCGACGTCACCAATTGCATAGACTCCGGGTTCACCGGTTTCGAGCCACTCGTTTGTCTCGATGTGACTGCGATCGACTCGTACCGAAGTTCCTTCGAGCCCGAGATGCTCCGTGTTTCCAACGATTCCGACTGCCAGAATGACGCGATCGACCTCGAGCACGATCTCTTCTCCTGCCCCGAGTTGAACCGTCGCGCGCATGCCGGTCTCGGTTTGCTCGAGCTTGGTCACGGTGCTCTCGGTGTGAAATTCCACTCCGCGCTTCTTGAAATCTTTCACGATCAAGTCGGAGATCTCGCTGTCTTCGACCGGCAGAATCTGTGGTAGCGCTTCGACCACCGTAACCCGACTGCCGAGGTCGCTGTACAGGCTCGCGAATTCCATCCCGATCGCCCCGGAACCGACGACCAGCAGCGAGCTGGGAATTGCGGACTGCATCATCGCCTCTTTCGATGTCCAGACTCGATCGCCGTCCGCTTTGATTCCAGGAAGATCGCGAGAGCGCGCACCGGTCGCCAGGATGATGTTGGGGGCAGTGAGATCGATCGCAGCAGCCCCCCTATTCTCGACCACAACTCGCCCCGAGCCCGCGAGGCGACCGATTCCATCGAACACCACCACCTGGTTCTGCTTGAGCAAATGTTTGATCCCGGTAGTCAGGCGCTTTGAAATTCGTCGGGAGCGCGTCACCATATCCGCAATGTTTGCGGTCGGCTCGCCCGCGCTCACTCCGAACTCTTCCAGGTGTTGCGCCAGCTGAAACACCTCCGCGCTGTACAGCAGCGCTTTGGTTGGGATGCACCCCCAGTTCAGACAGATTCCACCGAGGTGGGTCGATTCGATCAACGCCACGCTCAGACCGAGTTGGCGCGCGCGAATTGCGGCCGGATAGCCGCCCGGGCCTCCGCCGATCACAATCACGTCGAACCTAGAATTCGTCTCACTTCCCGTCATCGACCGATTCTCCCCCTGCCCTGCCCGACCCAAAGTTTTCCACGGAACTCATCTGTTCAGCTTTTCATTCAGTTTGGCGGGTTGCGTGCGGACGCGCAGTATAGCGCCAGACTGGGGGAATCCGGGTATGATGCGCAGCGCTCTTCCGGCAGATCAGCAACGAAGCGAGATTCACAAGAACGAGAAGCTTCGACAAAGGAATTGAACTCTATGAGTGGAGCGGGCCCTCTCGCCGGTATCACGGTTCTCGATCTCACTCGAGTGCTCGCAGGGCCGTACTGCACCATGGTGTTGTGCGATCTGGGCGCGCGGATCATCAAAGTGGAGCGACCCGGCAGCGGCGACGACGCGCGTCACATCGGTCCTTTCATCGAAGACAAGTCGGCCTACTTCGTATCGCTGAACCGCGGCAAAGAGAGCATCGCCCTCGACCTGAAGGACCAAGCAGACCGCGCGGTCTTCGAAGCCCTGCTCGAACGCGCGGATGTACTGGTCGAGAACTTCCGAGCGGGCACGATGGAAAAACTCGGCTACGGCTGGGAAACGCTGCACCAGCGGTACCCTCAACTCATCTATGCAGCCGTCTCGGGCTTCGGCCACACGGGACCCTACCGAGAACGACCCGCCTACGATCTGGTCGTGCAGGCGATGGGCGGCATCATGAGCCTGACGGGGCAACCGGGCAGTAGCCGCCCCACCCGGGTGGGAACTTCGATGGGCGACATCACGGCGGGGCTCTTTGTATGCACCGGAGTCAACGCTGCGCTCTTTCATCGTGCGCAAACCGGAGAAGCAAAAAAGATCGACGTCGGGATGCTGGACTGCCAAGTCGCAATACTCGAGAATGCCGTGGCGCGCTATCAGGCGACGGGGGAAGTCCCGACCCCGCTCGGCTCTCGCCACCCATCGATCACTCCCTTTGACTGCTTCGCTACGGGCGATGGATTCTTCGTCATCGCCGCCGGCAATGATTCGCTATTTTTGTCGTTGTGCCGGGCACTCGAACGCAGTGACCTCCTGGAAGACGCTCGCTTCGCGACCAACGATCTGCGTACCCAGCATCAGGATGCACTCAAGACTGAACTCGAACAGACCCTGCGCGCCCAGGGAAGTGCAAGGTGGTTAGACGTCCTCTCGCGAGCGGGTATCCCGTGCGGTCCCATTCAAGATGTCGGCCAGGTACTCGAAGATCCGCAGATCCGAGCCAGAAACATGCTGGTTCCCGTCGAAGAACCCGGGCTCAATGACTTCAAGGTGGCGGGCAACCCGATCAAGATTTCGGGGGTTGAGGATCCTACGCGTCGCCCTGCGGCTCCCGCCCTGGACGGCCACCGCGAGGCCCTGCTCGCAGAACTGGGTCTACCGGCTTCGACACCCGGCGACTGAGAAGCAGGGGGGGATTATTCTCGCGGCCAGTCGTCGAGGGTGACGCCTGTCATCGAAAGCAGGGTGCACTGAGCATTGGCCGCGCGTTCCCGGGCGTCCAGGACGGCGATTCTGGCCGAATAAGCATCGTCTAGCAGTGCTGAGACCTGGGAGGGCTTGGCGAGCCGAGACTTCCACCAGCGGTCGGCTACCTCTTCGGCAGCTGCCGCCAGCCGTTCGAGTTCGCGCCATTGTTCGTGGCGCGATTCAAAGTCGTGGACATCGTTGAGCGCCTGGAGACTCAGGGAGATCTGGTCCTCGACCCGAGCGTTCCCTTCGAAGCGTTGCTGCCGAATCAACGCGTCGTAGCGCGCGATCTCGGCTCGAGATTCGCCCCCAAAAGGAATCTCGAAAGCAACCTGGCCTCCAACTCCGTTGCGCGATGATGCGGTCCGGTGTTCGTAGGACAAATCGACGAACCGGAGTCCCGGTAGACGTCGCGCGCGGGCCCGTTCGGCCAGCCGTCGATAGCGATCTGCGGTTGCGCGTTGCAGTCCTGCCGAAGGGTGATGTTGACGCACGGTGGCGCGCAGATGTTCGGGGTTGCGTACCAGCTCGCCGGGGCCGGCGCCGATGTCCGGAAGCTGTATCGAGATGCGAGCGTGATCGGCACTCGGGGGTGGTTGACGAACCGCGAGTTTCACCCGACTGTCGAGCCGGAACCGGACTCCGCTCAACTCGTCAATCACGCCCGACTCAAGCCAGGTGTCATTCCAAGCCAACAGAATTTTCTGCCGCAGGGTGTAGTCGGTGAATATCTCGTTCTGTTGGGCGCGGACCAGCGCGTCGACCGACGGAAAGCACATTTCCACTCGGCGCTTGAGTGTCGCTTCTTCGAGGCGCGCCACCTCAATTTCAGTTTGGGCGCGCAGCACGTTGCGCTCGGCGCGCAGCTCGGCCGGGTGCCGAACCTTTACCCGGGCGAGCGCCCGGAGCTGATGCTCACTAGCCAGGTAATCCTCGCCGGCGCGAAGCTCGACTCGATCGACGAGCTTGGGTCGCTGCTCGTTCGCCTGCGCGGCTTCCACTGCGGCTCGATGTGCCTGTACGATCGGATCGTAAGGGAGTTCGCCGGCGGCTCGTTCGATACGCTGCTCGTGATCGACGGGCGGCGCCGGGGGCGTTGCGCAAGCAGCTGCGAACAAACACACGAGAACACAAACTTGTAAACGATGGGGCAAGGTCAACACTGCGCGCACTACATCACCGCGCGAGCGAACTCGACACTGAGAACCTGCCCTACACCGAGCTGGCAGTCCGGTGGAATCGAAATGTAGACCGGCAACCCGTGCACCGGAAAGCGCAACAGGCCGACCAACTGGCCCGGCGCCTCTTGCACCGTGGCGCCGCGCCGCAGTACCTTGGCCGCGCCGCTGCACGCGAACGAGGAACGCGCGATATGCACCGTCGACCCTACAGCGACCAGGTCTGGCTGCATGTCCGGTGACACATAGGCGACGATCTCCTCTGCGTACTCGGGGCTCACCGACGCAACCGAGCTTCCTTTCCCTACGGCGCTGCCGGTATTGACGACCAGCGCAATGCGACCGGGATGGCTCGCCTTGATCGTCAACGCCTCGCGGTCTGCGAGCAGCTGTGATCGGCGGACCTGCAGCGCCGCCAACTCCTTGGCGTAGAGTGCCTCCGTGGGGGTTTCGAGCGAGGGACCGTCTGGCCGCCGCCGCATCTGCGGGTTCAGCCAGCGCTGTTCTTTGATCAGCAAGCGGGCCTGGGCGAGCTTTGATTCGTGCAACAGCTTTTGGAATTCCGCGTCGATCCGACCGAGCTCTCGGTCGATGAAGTGGGGCGATAGATCCACCAACGGCGCCCCCACGTCCACCGCGTCACCCGCACGCACATAGACCTTCGTGACATACGACGAAACGCGCGCAGGCTGCTCGACCAATCCTGCAGCCGCGACTGCATCGGCGCGAATGCCGCCCACCACGCCGGATTGCAGATACACGAGCAGTGTAATGCTCAGCGCAAACACCAATATGCCAAATGGGCGCGCGCCAAATGCGTCGAAGACGCGGCCGATTCCCCGTTGTGCACTGCGTCGAGTCGCTAAAATTCGATCGTACATCTTGTCTAATACTCCGACGATGCGTCTTGCAGCATCAAGCGTGTTTCGAGCGCGCCCAGATCTTGACGCAACGCTGCGAGCAAGTCCTCCCGATCGCGCTCACGAAAGAACTTCACCTGATAAACATGTTCTATCTGTGTGCCTTCTTCGATATCGGCGGTGGATAGCAGGTGCAGCCGCCGGCAGTGCAATCGCATCAATTGCGCGAGACTGGTGTCCGAGTCGAGTTGGGTGGGGAGTTGAAAGCGCAACACGCCGTCAAAGCGGGACCTGGAACCGAACGGACCGAGAAACAGGTACAGCGCAACGAGTGCGAAGGCGCTGGCTCCCATGAAGGCTTCGATCATGGCTCCCACCCCGCATGCCACCCCGATACACGCGGCCCCCATCACAAAGACCAGATCGCGCGGTGTCTTCAAGTCCGTGCGAAAGCGAATCATCGAAAGCACGCCGAACAGTCCCAGCCCCGCAATCAGCGAATATTTCATCGACAGGACCAGGATGGAAGCGCTGATGCACACCAGTACCAGGGTATGACTGAAGCCGCGCGAATAACTCAGCCCGCTATAGGTGCGCTCGTAGGTCCAAGCCAACACCTGACCGAACACAAACGCGCTCACGAGGGCCGTCAAAGGTGCGACCCAGCTGCCGCCGGAAATGGTCTGCTCCATTTGTCCAAACAGAACGTCGGTGTTCAAAGCAATGCCCTCGCGGAGCGGCTCGGCAACGAGGTCTCCCAATTGAGCTTACTTGTCAGGTAGATGCCGATCCCGTATTTCGAAAACGACTGGCGCTTGAGCGCATGGGTGCGGATCAGATTTGTGATCCACCACGGGACAAATGACTGACACTTGAGCTCGAGTACGATGTTTTTGTCACGCAGGTCCGGGCGCCGGTAGCGATCGAACGAACACCAGCCTTCCGTAGCCGGAGCGGGATCCCAGCCGTGGGCGCGCTGAACTTCGATGCGTCGGTCGAACGTCACGCGGGCGTAGGTGTCGACATCACTCGAATAGGCTTCGCGGTCGTAACGCACGTGCAGCACCGGCTGGGCGCCCAAACTCATCGAGGTCACTGCGAAGTCTTTCAAGAATCGATCGACTTCGGGATTCGATGCCGCGGGGAGTCGACCGCTGGCGATCCGCTCCACGTGTGCGGGATCAACACTCGCCCGGGTCTTGTTGATGACGTCCGATATCTTGCGCTTGAGTTCGAGAACGGCGATCGGCGAATCGCGATAGGTACGAACTCGCAACTTCAGTCGTTCGGGGTCGCCGCGCTCCTTGGCATAAAACGAAACAAGACCCGGACTGTCGAGATACAGCGAACTGATCCCGTAGCCCACCTCTTCTTTCGGTTTATTGCTGACCGGTGCAAAGATGTTTTCGACGTCATGTCGGACGATGTTCTGGGCGTTGTCTACGGCGTTGCGTTTGACGAGACGCTTGGCGTTGTGTGGGTCGGGCCGACAGAACGGCTCGATATCGCGCCGCACTCGATCTGCGGTGGACTCGTCAATCAGATATTTCAGCTCGAGCCGCTCGAAACGAGCCTCGAAGACAGCCATCTATATCAACTCCAACGGGCAGCACAAACCTGGTAGCGGAACAACGTTTCCGAGTGCTTCGCGCGTGTACCCAAAATACGCCGCTTACCAACAAAACTCAACAAGTCTTCAGGCTTCGCAGGGTGATTTGTACCCGGTTGGGCCGCGAGCGACGAATGACTGGCTCTAGCGAGCCAAACTTCGTTCCTCGCGTTCATTCGATCGTGTGCATGTTTCGCGCAATACGCGACACGAAGACCGCAAGTCTGTACACCCCCATAAAAACCCTGATTTTGCGTCTGAAAAAATAGAGTCGACGACGGAATTCGAGTCACCGCAAACACTGGAGCATGCAACCGGCGTCGCGGTCGTGCTGCGTAACGGAACGCTCGCTCCCAAAGCCGACGTTCAGGTTCGGATCACCACGTTGCGCACTCCAATAATCCTAGCGACCCATCGCGCGCGACTGGAGGCGAACTTTCGACAGTCGCGAAAATAGAGAAGGCCGGGGCGATGTTCGACAGCGTTTCTCCCGGCGCACATCTCTCGTTCTGATCGTCACTCGACACAGTGCCCGGCAACCCCGCTCGTCGCGGCGGCCGCGGGACACTGCTTCTGGAGCGCTGGCTACTCGAGCCGCGCCGATTGGTTCTTGCGCGTCACGCGTGTAGAAGCCGGCCGCAGGCGAGAACTCATCGCAAGCAAGCCCAGCATCATGAGTAGAGCGCTGTCGGGCTCCGGCACGGGGAGCAACGTCACTTCCCCCGGTGTGGGAACCCCGAGCGGCGAGAAGTCGAGGGAATTGTCGTCCTGATCGAGATCGGCGAACAGCCGCGCCAGACTCGAACCCGCCGGCGCATCTGCGGCGGGCGCCCCCTCCCCTGCGAACACGTCTCCCGCCGAAAATACGCCATACCCAAGTGCGTCGATCACAACACCTCCCTCCAGCAAGACGATCGAGTCGGGACCATTTTGAAAGTCGAAGTTCGCGAGTTGATCGGCGTTGATCACCATCGTCACCCCCTCCCCATTCACGTCGGCAACGACAAACACGCCGTCCTGGGGGATGACACCACTGAGGGAAATGATCGGCCCCACCGCACCGTTACTTCCGTTTACACCTTCGAGGCTCAGGCCGTCGAGCACTTCTCCGGGGGCTCCATAGATTTCGACAAACGTATAACCGTTGTCAATGCCGACGGCGTCGTAGAGGACTTCGGAGATGACGGGAGTCGCAGACGCGCCCCCGGCGACAGAAAGGACTAGACCGACGATCCCGTGGAGGATCAGCTGCTGAACCCAACGCGCTGGAAACCTCGAGACTCCGCTCCACCCCGCCCTTTCGTATTTCCCCATCCCTCTGTATCGATTACCGCTTCTATTCCTATTCCTACGCACGTTGTTTCCAATCAGATCGGGGTCGGTGGTCGGGACACGCTGAACTTCAGATTCAGTAAGACACGGATGACTCGAGTTGTTTGCCGAACCAACCTCCCGTCCAGGCGTCGAGCCCGGCGGTCAGTTCTTCGAGACGCAACTCGAGGGTGACGATGAGTTGGGCTGCGGCGTATGGATCGGAGAGATCTTTGGAGTCGTCGGCGGTGTCGGTGCCACTCGAATCGGACTCACCCTCGGATCCTTCACGCAGTGCTGCGAGATCGCCCAGGATCGCCAGCCGTTCGAAGTAGAGTTGATTGATCTCATCGAGCACATCGTCGCGCAACCCGATCACGAGACGCGACTCTCGGGAAAGATCGATCTGGTCGGGTTCGTAGGCGAGATCTCGAAAGTCCCAAGTCATTGTGATCGAAGCGCCGAGATCGAGGCTTCGGTCTTCGTCTTTGTCGCGCAGCAGGTGGTAGTCGCCGGATACGAAGACCTCGTCGTCGTCGGAGCTGCGCCCGGTGTCGAGATCTACTCCCAGGCGCAGCCCGACGGCAGGCAACCACCCCCGCCGCCGAACTCCGCGCCAGGCATCCTTGAAGACCCGGGGCTCGAGACCCTGGTGGCGAAGAGCGATGCGATGGACGGCGACGATGGACGGCGCTCGCGTCGTTCGGGTTCGCGTCGCACGAACCGCGGTGCCGTGAAGCGGCTCGGCATAGAGCAACCCCCCGGCGCTCGCAACATAGAGGCGGCTGCCCAGGACGGCTGCAGCTTGGGCGGACGCGCGCCCCGCCGGCGGCTCGGCCCTTCGCCAGGGACCAGCCAGAGAGTGCGAAAGCAAAATCCCGCGATCAGTCGTCAGCCAATAGCGTCCGCGCCAGTGTCCGAGTCGCGCAATTGAACTACCCGGCGGCAGAACTGGGCGCACGACCTCCCACGCGTGACGCCCCGAGGACACATCGCGGTTGCGAAAAAAGATCGAGTCGGCATAAACGAGTGCAACACCTTCGGCGGGAAGGTCTGCCACGAGATCCACCGGGAGTTCGCCATGGACTCGACCGGGCACAACCACTTCCCGAAGATCAGAAACCGCGACCATAGTAGCGGTCGTAGTACCGCTCTTGGTAGTGCTCTTGGTAGTGCTCTTGGTAGTGCTCTTGGTAGTGCTCTTGGTAGATAGACGGATCCGCCACAGCGCGGGACCCACCACAGTCCACAAGTAGGTCGCATCCTCTTTTTGCTCAACCGCTACAAGAGAGACGGGACCGTTAGGAAAGCCTGCGTTGAGGCGTGTCCACTTCAGGCGCGGCGCTTGTGCCGGGTTGTCGTGGCTCGCTTTCCAAGGGCTCGAAACGAACACACCGTCGTCGGTCGCCAGTGCGACGAAGTCCGGTCCCGTCGCAACCCGATTTACCCGACGCGAACCCTCTCCCCTCCCAGGGCTGAATTCTTGAAGATGATTGACTTTCCCAGCATCAAAGGCTGACGAAGAAAGGGCTGGGAGAACCCAGAACCCTCGAGTCGTGGCGATGTACAACTCGCCACCGGCCCCGAAGCGTAGGTCGCGAACTCCCTTCATCGCGAGTGACCGGGCGCGCAGGTCGCGAAGTGGGCGGCCGACCGAAAGACCAGCTTCGCCCCCGACGGCCAACCAACCTCGGCTCGAATCTGCGGCGACCGCGACGTACCCCGCATCGCCCCGGCCACTGAAGTCGTCACTTCGACGCCAGATGACCCTCGCCTCCGCAGGCTTTCGGGGTTCCATTTGCCCCTGCACGGCCATGCCCAGGTTCCAATCGCCGACCAAGCCAGGCTCTACCAGGGCGCTGACCCGAGATGCGGATACCAGCGAAGCGAACGCCGCAAGCGCGATCGTGCAGATGATTCCGCCTCGCCACCTTGCAGAACTCTGCTCGAGACCTGCCCCGGAAAATGGAATTCTTTCGTAACTCGATTCACACGTATCCACCGCGGTCCGACTCCTCCCCCTCTTCTCAGCGTGCCCAGCGCGGATGCCCTCATCCACGTCGGGTTTCGATCGGGTTTCGATCGGGTTTCAAAAGCAAGAGCCGTGCCCAGTTGCGTATTCTGTGCGCGTCGGTCCATCTACCCGCGCGGCCTACCGATTCCCAGAGCCTCGCAGAACACCGCAGACCCCCGTGAGAATTCATGGCCACCGCGCACGCCAACACACGCACACGAAACTTCCTCAGCTCTTGACTGCAAACCAGACGTCGAGAAAACTCGCCGCAATGTTTCACAACCCAATCCATCTCCTGGGACTGCTCGTGCTGGCCGCAGGGCTCAGCGGTATCGGGTTCTGCAGCCTGGGGTGCGCGAGTCTCGACGCGAAGGATTCGTCCCCACTTCCCGCTACAATGACGGGGCTGCGCGCCGAAATCGATGAACAGCGGGCACTGCTGATGAATCTCGTGAGTGAGACCCATCTGGACACCGAACATCGCGACGACAACGCGGACCGCATGGTCGCAATCGCAAAGCGTCTGACGCAACTAACGACCGCGCTCGTAAAACTCGAACCCAACAGCACCCTCAACAACACCCACAACAACACCCCGAACACTTCACCTTAGTAAAGAGCGAGATCAGGATCAGCCGTGCCCCCCCAGAACGCTGACAAGGCCAGCCCCGACGACACCAACATCGAACCCGTTCGCGTGTTCTCTGGCCGGGTCGCGGCACTGGCCGGTGGCGTCGGCGCGGCGCGAATGTTGCGTGGGCTGGTTCGCGCGACCGACCCCGCGAAACTCACGACGATCGTGAACACTGGAGACGATCGCGAGTTCTATGGCGTGTACGTCGCCCCCGACCTGGACATCGTGACCTACACCCTCGCTGGCGCGGTAGACCCTGGCAAAGGCTTCGGACTCGCCGGGGACACCTTTTCGTTGATGGAAGAACTCGGAACCCTCGGACACGAAACCTGGTTCCGACTCGGAGATCGCGACTTTGCCCATTGCCTGCACCGTACCCTGCGCATGCGCGCGGGCGATGGACTTGCGCAGCTGAGTGAAAGCCTGCGCCGAACCCACGGCCTGAGCTGCAGCATTCTTCCCATGAGCGAAGACCCAGCCCCCACCCTGGTCGAATTGAACGACGGGCGCAGTCTACACTTTGAAGAGTATCTTGTGCGAGAAAAATCTCCCGCGAACGTTCGCGCGGTCCATCTCGACGCGGCGCGCGCCGCCACCCCTGCACCCGGAGTTCTCGCTGCCATCGCGACTGCTGAGATCGTGATCATTTGCCCGAGCAATCCGGTGGTGTCTATCGGACCGATCCTGGCCGTGCCAGGAATCCGCGAAGCCATTGTCAACTCGGGCGCTCCGGTCGTTGCAATCTCACCGATCATCGGCGGCGCTCCGGTAAAGGGGCCAGCGGACCACTTGCTTCGCGCCATCGGCTGCGAGGTCTCTGCATTGGGTGTGGCCGGGCTGTATCGAGACCTCGCACAAGGGTTCGTCTTCGATCGAGTGGATGCGGCCCAACTCGCAGACATAGAAGAACTGGGAATGCGCGCGGTCTCGACACAGACGTTGATGACCGATCTCGACATTTCGACGCAGCTGGCCGCGACTGCTCTCGAACTGGCACTGAGTTTGCGATGAGTCTCGCGATCATTCCGGTCAAACATCTCTCCCTGGGAAAGACGCGGCTTTCGTCGCGACTCGGACGCAGCGATCTCGAGCATCTATGTCTCGCCATGTTGAGGGATATCGTGCAGGCGCTACAGGAAACGCCGTCCGTTGATCGGACCGCGGTCGTGACCCCCGATGAATCGGTTGCGGAATGCGCGCGCGCCGCGGGGGCAATCGTGCTGTTGCGCACGGATCCGGGATTGAACGAGTCGATCGACGCCGCCACCCGCGAGTTCGCCGCAGCTGGAGAAAGTTCGCTGGTGATTCTGGGCGACGTTGCGGGGGCGCTACCCGAAGAACTCGAGCGTCTGTATCAACAGCAGGATCAACAACTGGATCCGCCGGCAACCAGTGGCCAGGTCGTGCTCGCACCATCGCGCGATGGCGGCACGGCAGCGCTTCTGCGCACCCCAGCCGACGTGATCCCCTCTTGCTTTGGTCCGCAGAGCTGTCGAGCCCATCGCGAACAAGCCAAACAACGCGGGATCCCGTACCGCGAACTCTCCCTTCCGTCTCTCTGGATCGATCTGGATCGGCCCGAAGATGTCGACGACTTTATGGCCCAGACCGGGGGTGGCAAACAGACCCGCGACATTTTCAACGCCCTCGGCTGGGGTCGAGGTAGAGCGCAGTGACGTGTGAAATCAGCGACGACGGACTGCGCTTCATTGCACTGCGGGGAATCGGAAAAATTTCGCCCGGCGACGATCTGCCCGGGATCCTGGCCGCTGCCGCCGAACGCTCGGGCGTGGTCTTGAGCCGGGGCATCCTCGTGTTGTGTCAAAAAATCGTATCGAAAGCCGAAGACCGACTGGTCGACCTGAACGACGTGGAGCCGAGCGAACAAGCCAAGACGATTGCAAAAGAAGACGACAAAGACCCGCGTCACGTCGAGGTCGTATTGCGCGAAACAGCCCGCATTGTACGACGCGGTCACGGCATCATGATCAGCGAAACCCACCACGGCTTCGTTTGTGCCAACGCCGGAGTCGACCTCTCGAATTCACTGGGAGACGACATCGCGGTACTGCTGCCCTTGGACAGCGATGCTTCGGCCGCTGCACTGCATCGAGCGCTGGTCGCTCGCGGGAGTGAACAACTCGGAGTCGTTGTGACCGACACCTTCGGCCGACCGTGGCGCGAGGGGTTGGTGGACGTCGCGATCGGAAGCGCCGGCATGGCGCCGATCATCGATCACCGAGGCAGTCTCGACCTCGAGGGCCGCGAGCTTCAGTCGACGACCACTGCGCTGGTCGATCAAATCGCCGCGGGCGCGGGCATCTTGATGGTCAAGGACTCGGGCATCCCCGCCGTGTTCGTCGAGGGCATCATCGTATCGGGGTCGGGCAAGACCCGCGACCTTCTGCGCCTTCCTTCACAAGACCTGTTTCGCTGAAGCGGACTGATGGCGATCAGCGCTGGATCATGTCGTAGATCTGTCGCCATAATATGTCGATGCCGTCGCCGCTGTGCGAAGAAGTCGGCACTACCGCCTGGGTGAAGTCGTGCACTTCCTTTGCGAGTGCGGCGATCCGAGCCCTGCGCTTCATTGGCTTCAGTTTGTCGACCTTGGTCAGTACCATGAGCGAGGGAACATCGCGCTCTGCCAACCATTCCAGCAACAGGGTTTCGTCTTCGGAAATGTCGCGGCGCAAATCCTGAAGCAACATCGCCGCGCGCAACTCCGGGCGTTCTCCGAGATAGCTTTCCACCAACCGCTGCCAACTGTCGCTTTCCTTGCGCGGCACTTTGGCCCATCCGTAGCCGGGCAGATCGACCAGGACCACTTCGGCCTTTCCGTATTGGACATGAAAGAAGTGGATCAAGCGCGTCTTTCCAGGAGTGCTGCTCGTGCGGGCGAGTTTTTTGCGCTGAACCAGGGAGTTGAGGAGGCTCGACTTGCCCACGTTCGAACGCCCCAGAAAAGCCACCTCGGGAAGCCCCGTCGCGGGGAACTGAGACACGTTGGCGCACGAGATGATCAGTTCGGCCCTATGAATCTTCACCCGCAACCCTCCAACTGCGAGCCGATCCGCGACTCCAGGTCGGGGAGCACACTAGCGAGTTGTGCGAGCGCACGATCGATTCCGGTGTTCGAGACCGCGTCAGCGAATCCCGGCATACCCTCTCCAGACGCCCGGGCTTCGAATGCAGCCCCGCCCGAGGAACCCAGGCGAATGCCGCCGCAACATACTGAAATTGAACGGAAAATTTTATTCTCCCCTTTGACACCAGAATACCCCGATGATAGGCTCCACGGCCCCCAACACGCGCCAGGTGGCTCGGCGTCAAGAACCGGATCGCCTTCGTCGGAAGCAGTCGGAGCACAGGAAAACATGTCCAAGGGCGTTCAACTCGCAGTCGGCGCAACGATCATTTTCAGTCTCCTGGGCTGGTACGGGTATTCGAACCTCGAGGGCTCGCCGACTTTCCAGTACTTCCAGACCCTGGATGAGTTTCTCGCCAGCAGTGCGCTTGCCGAGGATTCAGTGGGCAAAGCGCTGCGGGTGCACGGCTATGTGGCCCCGGGCAGCATCGACCGCGACCTCGAGGCCAAGCAGGTGACGTTCGAGGTCCAGAACGACCCACCCCACAAGAGCGGCCCCTCAGTGGCGACCCTCGCTGTGCTGTTTCAGGGGCTCGAGACACCTGATCTTTTTCAGGACGGTGCCGACGTCGTGGTCGAGGGAACCCTCGCGATCAACGGAACCGATCGCGTGTTCATGGCCGACAACGTTCTCGCCAAATGTCCCTCGAAGTTCGAGGCCAACGCGGAAATGCCGCAAAAGGATGCGACGAGCCTCTAGCCTCAGCCATTCGCCTCCTCGATCACCCGCGTCCACGTCCCGCGGTCACACATTGTCTCCGACACGGCGCGGGCGCAGATTGCAAACCAGCCAGCCACACTCGAGTCGCCTCAACGAAGCAGGATCTGGGAGCCCCACATGGCAGACATCGGCCAACAAGCGCTGACCTTCGGCTGGCTCATAGCGATTCTCGGCTGCATCGTCAGTGTGGCCGCCGGTTTGAACAAGCGCGATGAGTGGACCCAGGTAGCCGAGCGATCGCTCTACGTGGTGTTCGGCGCAATCACCGTTGCCATGCTGGCGTTGTTCTACGCCCTGGCGACCAACGATTTCAGCCTCGCCTACGTCGCCCAACACTCCGCCCGGGCGATGTCACTGAATTCTCGTTTGGCGGCGCTCTGGGGTGGGCAAGCCGGATCGCTGCTGCTCTGGGGTTGGATGGTCGCACTCTACGGCGCGGCGGCGGTGTTCTTGAACCGGCACGACAATCGAACCCTGATGCCCTGGGTGGTGATGTGCATCCTGGTCAATCTGATTTTCTTTTTGAGCCTATGCAGCTTCGTCTCCCTGCCCTTTGATCGCGTAGGCCCCCTCGATGTGCGCTCGGACGGCAATGGCCTGAACCCGCTGCTCCAGCATCCGCTGATGTCGATTCACCCGGTGGTCCTCTACGCGGGCTTCACCGGTTTCATCGTCCCCTACGCCTTCGCGTTTGCAAATCTCGTGACCGGGGAACTCGGCACCCAATGGTTTCAGACGACGCGCCGTTGGACCCTGTTCGCCTGGACATGCCTGGGCGGTGGCCTGGTTCTCGGGGGTCGTTGGGCCTACGAGATCCTCGGCTGGGGCGGGTACTGGGGCTGGGATCCGGTCGAGAACGCAGCCTTGATGCCCTGGCTCGCCGGCACCGCCTATCTGCATTCGGTGATGATCCAGGAAAAGCGCGACATGCTGAAGACCTGGAACCTGGTGTTGATCGGAATCACCTACCTGCTTTGCGTGTTCGGCACCTTCCTGACGCGAAGTGGGATCGTGCAGTCGGTTCACGCCTTCACGAACAACGGTCTGTTCACGCCAATCTTCTTCTCCTTCGTCGTGGTCACGGCGACGCTCTATTTCGGCATGCTCTTGTACCGTCTACCCCAACTCAAGAGCCAACACAAACTCGAGTCGATGGTCTCCCGCGAAGCGGGCTTCATGATGAACAATTGGGTGTTCATGGCCATTCTCGTCGTCGTATTCTGGGGCACGCTGCTGCCGGTGATTTCCGAAGCCCTGAGCGGCAACCGGACCACCGTCGGTCCGGCGTTCTTCAATTCTCTCGAAGGCTGGCTCACCCTGTTCCTGCTCTTCCTGACGGGAGTGGGTCCCTTGATTGCCTGGCGACGGGCCACCGTCGCCAGTGTCCGCCGCCAGTTCGTCGGCCCGGCGGTGTTCGGCGTGGTGGTCGGCGTGGTCCTGGCGGCGACGTTCTGGAGCACTGCGACGGTCTGGGCGATCGGTTGTTGGACCCTCTCCGCGTTTGTCATCGCGACAATCACCCAGGAGTACCACCGCGCGATCGGCGCTCGCATGCGAAAGCGGGGAGAGAACCCCGTACGGGCGTTCTTTACCTTGTTGCAGCGAAACCAGCGACGCTACGGCGGCTACATCGTGCATCTGGGCATCGTGTTGATGTTCATTGCGGTCTCGGGCGCGGCGTTCAACCAGGAGCGCCTCGAAAACCTCAAACCCGGGGAGTCGGTCAAACTCGACCAGTTCGAACTTCGCTACCTCACGGCCAACGCCATCCTGGAACAGAACTACGGAGGGGCCACCGCCCGGGTCGCGCTCTATCACCGGGGCAAACCCGTGGCGACGATGCTGCCGGAGAAGCGGCTGTACTGGCTCGAACAGCAGCCCTCCTCGCTTCCCGCCATCTATTCGACCTGGCTCGAAGATCTTTATCTGGTGCTCAACGAAGTCGAACCCGACGGTTCGGCGACCTTCAAGATTCATCGCAACCCACTGGTCAACTGGTTGTGGATCGGGGCCGCGATTGCGATCGCGGGATCGATCGCCATTATGTGGCCCCATCCTGAGATCATCCGTCCGGGGAAACAGCCCTGAGTTTGCGAAACCCAGCCACGGGCAACCGGTCCGTTCGTCACTGCAGAGCCTCGTTGTTGGTGCTGGTGTCGCCGCTGGTGCTGCTCCTTGTTCCGATCATTTGGGTCGGTACCAGTGCGGCCCAGGCTCCGCATGAGTCTCTCGGCAATGCGAGCGGGGTCTCCGACGTCCCGCCCGGAACCGCGGTGATCTACGGCCAGTTGCTGCATCCCGGCGGCAACGAGAAGACCGAGGGTTCTACCATCGTGCTCTACTCCCTCGCCGCAGACGGCAGTCCGGGGATACGCACCACCCTGACGGATCGTTCTGGGACGTTCAGCTTTGCCGATCTATCGAGTGCATCGGGGATCACCTACCTGGTGGGCGCCAACTATGGCGGCATTCCCTACGGCAAGCGGGTCGCGTTCGACCCCGGCCAGAACGAAATTGTCCTGGTGATCGACGTCGACGAACCGAGCGATGATTCCTCGCGAGTCTCCGTCGGAGAATCGTCCCTGCGAGTCGAGTGGATCGGTGCGAGTCTCGGAATCGAAGAAGTTCACCAACTCGAAAATTCTGGCGACGAGGTGATCTTTGTCGCGCCCGAAAACCGCAGCGGCAAGCAACCGCCGTTTCGCGTCACACTTCCGGCGGGCGCGGAACAAATCGACACCAGCCTCAGCGGAGTCGCCGACGGCTACGAGTTGCACGCTGACGAGTTGATCTTCTGGGGCCCGATCTACGCCGACGGACTCGAGCTGCGCTTTCGCTATCTGGTCCCCATCGTGCGAGATGCGGGGGAGGAGATGAAGCTCCGCTGGAAACTCGATTCGGGGAGTCGCCGCGCGAGTATCTTGTACCCGCCCGACGGCCCGACGCTAACGATCCCAGGGGTTGCGACCGGTGCGGATGTAACCCTGGGCGAACGGTCCTTTCACGCGCTCTCCCTCGGACCGGTCTCGGCGGGCAGCAGCTTCGCAGTGGCCGTATCGCTGCCGAACATGTCAAACGACCGAAGCGCGATTTCATTTCCCCGCGCCGACTACTGGTTGGACGCCGACGACACCTTCCTGCAGGTCAATTTCGAACTTCATCTCGAGGTGGCACCCGGCGCTCACCTCACCGGCAGCATAGAAGCTCCGTTGCTCAGCTTTGCGTTGCCCCCCAACGCCGAATTGCGCGGCTACAGCGAAGAAGCGCAAAACCTGGGTTTGCTGCCCATTCCCGGCGGTCTAGGATTGATCGGCCCGTTGTCTCCAGGTGAAGCGCGATTGGGGTTTTCCTACCGTCTGCCGGTCGTCGACGGCAAGCCACGGATCGACATACGTCTGCCGGGCGCCGTCAAAGTATTGAACGTGCTGATCGCGGATACCGGAATCGTCGTCAAGACTGAACGCCTTCATCGACTTCGCCCGTTTCGCCAGGGCACGCGGATCTACTTACACCGGGAAGCGTTCTCGATCGATGAGGGTGAAGTCGTGTCGCTCGACATGGAATTGATCAATCGCGGTTCCGGGGGTCGCAATACCAACCTGTTGGCCACCAGCGCCCTGGCCGCTCTCGGCGTCTGGTTCATCGTGTCGCCCCTGGTCCAGGGTAGACGATCACGTGCCGACCAGTATGAACGAGCGCAGATTCGCACTGAACGCGACCTGATCTACGGAGCGATTCGCGACCTGGAACACGACTTCGAAACCTCGAAGATCGAAGAGGCCTCATACCAGACCATGCGCAGCGAACTGCGCGCGCGCGCGCTCGAGTTGCTGCAACAGGAACGCGACGCGAAGCAATCGGCCCCGGCTGCCGGGACGACGGCTCCCCAATCGAGCAGTACGCGAGATCCGGCCGAACCCGCGCACAGCGAGAGTTGCCAACACTGTGGCAGCACGCTGAACATCGGCTGGAAGTTCTGCCCGAAGTGCGGGGCTTCTCGAGACACCGACGGCGGGGCGGAAGCTGCCGTGAAAGCAAACGGGTGAGCGAAGCGGCGCTACGCGCCCGAGGATTGGTCAAGCGCTTCGGTGCCCTGGCCGCTTTGCGCGGAGTCGATCTCGAAGTGGGTCGCGGAACCATTCACGCCATTCTCGGACCCAATGGCGCGGGCAAGACCACGCTGCTGCGCATACTCGCCGGGCTGTCCCGGCCCAGCGGCGGCGAAGTCAAACTCGTCGAAAGCACGGGGAATGAAGTCGAGCCCCGCAAGGCGCGGTCGGTCATCGGTTATGTCGGGCACGCGACGCTGCTCTATTCGGAATTGAGCGCCCGAGAGAATCTGCTGTTTGCGGCGAAACTCTATGGAGTCACCGGGGCGCGGGAGCGCGCGGATGCCCTGCTCGAAGCCGAGGGGCTCTTCGAAGTGGCCGAGGTTCGGGTCGGAACATTTTCGCGCGGGATGGCGCAGCGACTCGCGATTGCCCGGGCGTGTATTCACGATCCGCAGATCATCCTGCTGGACGAACCCTTCACGGGGCTCGACCGGCGAGCGGCCGATCGCCTGGCGGCTCGACTCGATACCCTGCGCAGTCAGTCCCGGGCACTCGTGCTGATCACCCATGATCTGCGCCGGGCGGCAGAGCTGGCTGACCGGGTCGACACCCTGATTCGCGGCAAAGTCGCCTTCCGGGCCAGCGGCGCGGAGATCACCCCGGAGAATCTCGAAGCCAGTGTGCTCGGTCCAGCACAAGCGGGAGGAATCGGTGCATGAACGTTGCGCTCGCCATCCTCTGGAAGGACCTGCTCACCGAATGGCGTTCTCGCGACCGAGTGATCGCGATGTTGCTCTTCTCCTTGCTCGTGGTCGTGGTCTTTCACTTCGCCCTGCCAAGTGGCACCCGGGCCGGTGTCGAGGAAAACGCGGCCGGGCTCCTGTGGGTGGCCTATGTCTTTGCGGCGAACATCGGACTCAACCGATCCTTTGCCCTCGAGCTGGAAAACGACGCCCTGTCCGGGCTCGCATTGGCTCCAGGCGAGCGAGGCTGGATCTTTGTCGGCAAGGCGCTCGCAAACTTCTGCCTGATCGGAATCGTGCAGATCGCGACGGCCTTTGCATTCGCCCTGGCCTTCGATCTCAACTTGCTCGGAATCGCCCCCGAACTGGCGGGCATTGTCGCCCTGGGGAGCTTTGGAATCTGCACCGCGGGCACGCTGTTTTCCGCGATGAGTGTGCGAACTCGGCTGCGCGAGGTGCTGTTGCCGATCCTGCTACTTCCGGCATTGTTCCCGGTGCTGGCCGGTGTCGTGGCGGGGACCCACTCGCTGATCGTCGAGGGCAACGTTTCATTCGAAGTCGTTCAGCTGCTGCTGGTAATCGACGGTATATATCTGGTCGTCTCGTTTCTGGGTTTCGAATACATCCTCGACGAGTGAAAACCAAAGTTCGTCAACCCGTGCGATCGGCGCATACGAAGCAAGTCAGGAAAAACAGAGGTTGTTCATGAACGATCCGACGAGCCAGGAGCAGTCCACGACGCAGCGGTCCAACCTCGAGCTGGGTGTGGCTCGACTTCGAGGTTGGCTCGGCGGCCCGCTGGCTTTGCTGCTCGCGGTTTACGCATGGACCGTTGTTCAGGCCCCGATCGACAGCGTGCAGGGCATCATCCAAAAGATTCTCTACGTCCACCCCCCCCTGGCCTATGGCGCCTATCTGGGCTTCATCATCACAGCGATCGGTGGGGCGCTCTACCTGTGGACGGATCGAGAAGACTTTGACCGCATGGCGATCGCGGCCACCGAGGTCGGGGTATTTTTTTGCACCCTGATGCTCGTGACCGGACCCATCTGGGCCAAGGGCACGTGGGGTAAATGGTGGTCCTGGGATCCCAGGCTTACCGTAACGCTGCTCCTCTGGTTCATCTATCTGGCCTACATGCTTCTGCGGAGTTTTAGCGGGAGCGGCACCAGAACTGCGCGCTTTGCGGCGGTCTACGGGATCGTGGGAGTCGTGTTGATCCCGCTGAATTACTACATCATTGAAATTTTCGACAACCGCTCCATCCACCCCGAAAACCTCGAGCAAGGGAGTCTCGGCAGTGGCATGGGTCTGCCCTTCCTGATGGGCAACCTCGCGCTGTTCTTCGTCTTTGCTTATCTGGTGTTGCTTCGCTGGGAGGTCGAAAGCCTGCGCACCCGGGCCGCATGGGACAAAGCCGAGGGCCTGGCCGCAGGTGAGGAGGCGTCGTGAACTACCTGATCGCAGCCTATACCGTCACCATTTTGCCGCTCGTTCTCTACGGAATCAGCCTGCTTCGAGAGTGCAACTCCCTGTCTAAGAGTCGAAAATCAAATAGCGGTTGACAGTAGGCAGGGTAGGCAGGTATAAGCTGATAGAGCCAAATTCCGGAAGTCAACCGGAAGGAGACCGGAAGCTCGACTCGTCACTTACAGTGACCCAGATTTCCCCCCAGGCTTTCTCTTTCTCCAAGGAGAGCTGAGTTCCGCGGTTCGAGGCGCTCCCGACAAGAGCACCACGGGCCACACCAACAGCTGCACCACTGTCGTCGACATCAATCCAGCTGATCTGCCGTGCGCAACCATGAACAAGCGGAGCAAGGCAAGAAAGCAAAGCTGAAGTCTCGCAGCTCAGCACGCAGCAAATCGAGACGAACGCCGAAAGGGGCAGCACCGCGATCAGAGCGATCGCGAGGCAGGATTTGGCACTGGTGCCGCGATGGGTCAATCGCGAGGGTGATCAAGGTTGCACAGCAGCCGGGGAGGAAGTGTTTAGGTCGTCAAATGTGCCGAGATGAGGGGTCAAAAGTACTGCCGCAACAGAAATCTCTATGCGCAACTCATTGGCAACTCAACTCCCAACTCGGCACTGGTGCGAAGGGTTCATAGATTCCATTGCCAATTGGCACACAGCTTGCTCTCCATTCCCTCCAACTGCCCGGGAAGGACCATGCAGAGTAGACTGATGCGGCCCCGAGCACAGAGCGGATTTAGCCAACAGAGCGAACAAAGCACCTTGCGCCACCAAAAACCCCAGGGCCAGGAGAGGGCCAACATAGGATGGCAAGCATGAAACGCGGTGTAGGTTATTGCGAGAACACCGATTGCGAAGACTACGCAAAGGGTGTCTTCCTGCTCAATCACGGTGATACGTTTTACTGCCCCCGTTGCCGTCAACTCGGCAAAGTCGAAAAAGAACGCGGCTTCTATACGGGCAACTCCGACATCTTCAAAGAGGTTCGCGTCGAGTACAACTTCGATCCGATCAACGGCGTCTACCGCGAGATCGGGATCGTGCGCGACGAAAGCCTCTGGGGTCGCAACAACGTCTACACCCTGCAGTCTCCCCTGATCAAGACCGAAAAGCGCGCCCTCAAAGTTGCTGAAGCCATCTTGGCCAACCTGAATCGATATCGCGGACTCCTCAACGGCGACGATATTCCACGCACCACCGAAATCATTTTGTCCTTCGACGATTCCTTCGACGAATTTTCACGCAAGCTCGCGCAACTCAGTAAGGAGTGGGAGGCCAGCGGACTGCGAGAGCAGCGGCGCTAGACAGTTGTGGCGGCCAGACAGGAAGGGCCGCTGACATACAAGTAGTACTATCCAGGATCCACCATCATTTTTCCCAAGGAACTGCTGGACCGAGACTGGAATAGAGAAAGCCCTTGTCGGGAACGGCCCCGACGGGGGCTTTTCTGTGTCTGAGAACCCAGTAGGCTCAGTCAACGAACTGGGAGAGGCCTAGCTACTTGTCGCCCTTTGCACTTTCGGTTGCGCTTGCGGGTGGTGTTCATCTGCTGCTGGGAAGCCTGTTGCTTCGCCGCTTTCACCCACGTCCGCTTTCCTCCCTGCCCTTCACGTCGGTGTACGCCGCCCAGATGCTCCTGTGGTTTGCGGGCTATCTGATTTTGCCACTGAACGCCGGACTCGAACAACTCGTCGGCCACTCGCTGCCCATTGGAGTCTTGATCTGGACGGGCACAGCAGTCGCCCTGGCAATTGCCGCGAGACGAAGCGAACACGAATCCTTTTTCGGACCCGGCATCGATCGCGAGGGGTTGATGCTCGCGCTCGGAGGCAGCGCCGCCGTGTTGAAGGTTGCCCTCGTCTACTCTTCGTCGTCGCACCTCGGAGCGCTGGGCCTCGACACCCATCAACACATCTACTGGACCGCACAGATTCTCGACGCCAACCATCTGCCACTCGTCGAGCGGGGCACCCGCATTCTGGCCCTCTACCCCAAAGCGTTTCACCTGCTGGCAGCCCAGTGGAGCGCAGCTGGCGCAATCGGACCGCTCGGGCCCTGGATCAAACTCATGCCGTTCCTTCAGGCATTTCTCCCGTGCATGGTCTTCGCGGAACTGATCCGGGCGCAGGCCAGCCGCGACGGCGTAGAGCCAGGTCGAAGCCGAATCCTCGCGGCGCTGCTGATCGGCGCCCTGCTGTTCTACAGCTTTGCGGTCAGTCGCATGATCTACCCGGAATACGATCTCGGTGGCACACCGCGCTTTGCTTCGGGTGCAGCCCTGATGTTCCCGTACCTCTTGTTCGTAGCCGGCGGGGCTCTGCAGAGCCCGACTCTGCGCTGGCTCTCATGGGCGATGCTTCCCGCCACAGCGCTGTTGCTGCTCGCATTGAATGCAGTCCTCGTGGTGCAATTGGCGGTGTTCGTCGTTCCGGTGTTGCTCATTTCGCGGGGCTTCTCTCGCGCTGCAGCGACACCTGTGCCGGCGCCGCGCGTTGCATTGCCCATCGCAAAGACCCTTGCAGTCGCAGTCGGTCTTCCGCTTGCCATCGCCCTTGGCGACCCGTGGATCGTGGCCCAGTGGAGCGCACAGCTCGGGGGACTGGGCCAGGGGTTCCTCGATCTCTTCGGCATCATGACCCCCGACCAGGCGGCATCACTCGGACTGCTCTCCAGCGACGAACTCGTCGTGGAAAAATTGCGACCCGTTCTCTACGCAGAATGGAGTGACGTGCTGCGCCTGTTCGCCTTTTCTCTCGCGAACGGCGCACGCGGCTGGCTTGGTGCGGGCTGGCGCTTCCCGTTCTTCGACGATCTATTCAGCGACCCCGGCCGCATCGCCGTGCACCTCGCCATCGGGATCAGCGTCGCCACGGCTTTGATTTCAATGCGAATTTCAATGCGAATTTCAATGCGCAAACATTCGCAAGAAAACATGCCGCAGCAAGCCCGCGCGGCCATGGGTTTGTGGCTCGGGATCGCACTCGGCGCGTCGTTTGGAGGCTTCGCACAGATCGCGGTAATACACTTCAGCGAAGGCCTCGCCCCAGGTCGCGGATACGAATTCGTTCTCCTGCGCGAATATTGCGAAATCGCGACCCGTCACGTCGGGCTGGTGGCCCAGGGGATGATCCTTCTCGCGAGCATTGGCTGGGTGATTGCCGCGATCCCTCGAAGCGCGAGAGTCGAAGCGTTCTTCGCCAAGACATGGATCACCCCGGGATTCGCCGCACTGGCCGCGATTCTCCCCTTCTTGCTTTACGGCCAGAGTGAATCCGTCGATCCGGCCAAGAGTTTCTGGGGGCCGGTGTCGTCGGCCGATCTCGCCGACTTGCGCGCCATCGAGTCTCACATCGATGATGCGGAAGGGGTGTTGGTGCCATCGAACACCTGGCGAATAGACGGGGAGAGCTGGATCATTCCTCAGGGTCCGACTGCGGGCGTCCTGCCTTTCACCACAAAGCGAGTGCTATTCAACAGCCGACTCGGGGCGGGGGTCAGATTCAATTGGCGAGATCTCGCTGGCTTCTGTCGGGGGACGAACCGGGACCGCGCGCAGTTCCTGACCAGCAACGACGTGCGTTGGTTTTTGTTGAAGGGGAAGGACTCCGGTTCGAAGTCTGCGCATCGCAAGTTTCGCATGTGCAAACTCAAACTCTCGGAAATGGGAGTAGCCCATCCTCCCGCATACCAACACGGAAATCTATCGCTCTACAGAATCGACCCCGCGTCGATCGGCCAACCGCCCTCAATTTAGGAGCCTGCCTGGTTGTTGGAGATGCGCATTCGCAGGTCGATCTGGACGGCCGCCAGAATTTCGCGGACTCCCTGGCGGTTGGTCTTGGTTACGGGTGGCGGAGCCGAGCCGGAAAACGCGTCGCGCAGGGGTTCACGAAACCACCCGAAGAGGGTGTCGGGGAGCGACTCGAGGGGAAACCAGCGCAGATCGAGCGTTTCCCAATTGGTCTGGAACGCCCCGCCTACTTGTCGACACAGAAAAATCTTGGCCGTATGAGGTCGAAAGCCGGTGCGCACGTAGTCACCCACGTATCGATCGACTTCGACAATGAGGCCCGTCTCCTCTCGGACTTCGCGACACACTGCGGCTTCCGCGGTCTCGCCTTCCTCGATCTTTCCGCCCGGGAGTTCCCACCCCTGTAGATCACGCCTCACCGCGAGCAGGATGCCGTCGTCGCCGTGCACGATCGCCTGGGCCACCACGAGATGCTTTTGCATCCGCGGCAGGACGAGTCCCCACCAACCGATCTTGGTGTAGGTAAAGACCGCGCCGAGTAAACTCCATGCGACGCGGAACACGGCTTCAGCCGACGATCTTGTTCAGGGGGGACTCGATAATGCCGCGGGCTCCCGCCTCGACGAGCCTTGGCAGAAGTTCGCGAACCAGGTGTTCTTCGACCACGGTGCTCACGTCGACCCAGTTTTGATCGGCCAAAGTCGACACCGTTGGAGTATTGAGCGCGGGCAGCAGGGCCAACACCTGATCGAGTTTGTCCCGGGGAACATTCATCGCGAGACCGACCCGAGAGGCGGCTGCAATTGCGCCGTTGAGCAACAGCGTGAGGCGTTCCAGCTTGCCCCGCACCCACTCGTTTTCGAGGGACTGTTTGCAGGCGATCAGCCGCGGAGTGCTTTCAAAAATCGTATCGATCACCTTGAGACGGTTCGCACGCAGACTCGATCCCGTCTCGGTGACGTCCACGATCGCGTCGGCGAGAATCGGCGGCTTGACTTCAGTCGCGCCCCAGGAAAATTCGACCTTGGCTTCGATGTTCTTCGCGGCCAGGTACCGCTTGGTCATTCCGACCACTTCTGAGGCAATCCGTTTTCCCTGCAGGTCCTCGGGCTTCTCGAACTTCGAGCCCTCTTTTACCGCCAGGATCCAGCGCACCGGAACGTAGTTGGGCCAGGGTGCCTCGAGGTCGGCGATTTCTTCGACATCGGCACCCGATTCGATCACCCAGTCGGCGCCGGTAATCGCACAATCCATCACCCCCTGTTCGACATAGCGCGCCATCTCCTGGGGGCGAATCAGAATGCACTCGATCTCGGGATCGTCGATTTCGGGATAGTACGAGCGGCTCGCAACGCGAACCGAAAACCCGGCCAGGGCAAGCAGCTTGAAGGTGGTCTCTTCGAGACTGCCCTTGGGCAATCCGATACGAAGCTTCTTCTGGCTGCGATCGGCAAAAGTCTTGTCGCTCATTTCTTGTAGACCTTTTCGGGATCGAAAACCTTGACCCCTACGTCGATGAACGTGTCCCCGTCGAGCTTGCGGAAAAAACAATTGCGACGGCCGGTGTGGCAGGCCGCTCCGCCGATCTGCTCGACCTGCATCAACACCGCATCTCCGTCGCAATCAATATAGAGCGACTTGAGCTTCTGCGTGTTGCCGCTCTCCTCACCCTTGCGCCAAAGCTTCTTGCGGCTGCGGCTCCAATACACCACGGAGCCCGTCTCGACGGTGAGTCGGAACGATTCTTCGTTCATGAAGGCCACCATGAGGATCTCTCCGCTGGAGTGATCCTGGGCGATTGCGGTGACGAGGCCATCGTTTTTGGCGAAGTCGAGTTGGTTGAGTATTTCCATGGGGGGGCGAGGCTACCGGGAAGTGGAGAGGCCCGCTAGCAGCCAGCTTTGGGGTGTCATTTTATTTGTGCGGGGGCGCCAGAATCGGCGAGGGGGTCCCTTGGCAGGAGAGTCGGGGCGGAAGGGCTGCTGCTATGGTGGGTCGGTGGATAGGAAAGGTGTCTCTGTGTTGCAGCGAACCGATCGGATTTCGATTGCTGTCGAGGACCTCGGCCGCGCGCAGAAGGAAATGATGCAGGTTCTCGGCCGCAGTCCCGCGTGGGTGGGGGGCTACCCCGGTGACGAAACCGCGTGTGTGTTGTTCCGGCTCGACAATGTATGCATCGAACTGCTCTCCCCGCTGGGTGACACCGCCACTTGCAACGCGTTGCGAGTGCAGATCGAAGCACGCGGCGGCGGCTTGCACGCGCTGCATCTGGCAAGTGACGACCTCGCGGCCACGGTCGAGGAGTTGCGCGATCACGGGCTCAATCCGAGCGAACCTGTGGAAGGACTCACGAAAGACGAACCGTCCGGCGCATTTCGACGCTTCCTCCAAAGCGTTCTCGACCCCGCCGAGTCCGCCGGCGTGCGAATCCACCTTGTCGAGTGGCTCTCCGCACCGGAAGAGTTGCCGCCATCGCTAGCGATTGACGGCGAGCGAGCCGCTGTCATGGGCGGAGACCACGTGGTGATCTTCAGCGGGGATGCAGAGCGCGCGATCGACCTCTACGGAACCAAGCTCGGAATTCGGCTGGCGCTGGACCGAACATTCGAAAAGCGAAAAACACGGATCTTGTTCTTCCGACTCGGCCACTTCACCATCGAAATCGGCACCCCGCTCGGCAATCAGACAGACGAACCCGCGAAAGGCGATCGACTCTGGGGACTGGCGTATCGCGTAGATGACATCGACGCCGCATCCGAACGCATCGCAAAGGCGGGACTCGAGGTCAGTGAAATTCGCGAGGGACACAAGGCCGGGACCCGGGTATGTACGCTGAAGAGCAAACCGGCGGGAGTGGCGACGCTGATCATTCAGCAGGAGCTTCATGAATAATCCGGGCTAGAGCGGACCCGATACTGCGAGAGCGACGCGCAACGCTCTCAGCGCTTCGGGATCTTCCGCTCGGGTGAGCACCCGCTCCTGTCGCTTCGGCTTGCCTTTCTTCTCCCGAACCGCAGCACTTCTGCCCTTCTTGTCTGGGACGTCGCGCCGATGTTCGGTCAAGACGCCTCTGTGCAGGAGCAGGTCGACCGCATTCGAGAAGGTGGTGGTGTTGGCGGCTTCGCGACGGCGCACATTGCCGATGATCGAGGCCCCTTCGAAGGCCTCCGAGACTCGATCGTAGAACTCCGCCCGGGTGACGACGGTTTCTAGCTGCGCGGCCACGTCGCAGGAGAGATCGTAAACATCTACGACGCTCCGAGTCTGCTCTGCAAGATTTTCGAAGACGGGGCGGCCCGCGCCCGTGGTCGACCAGACATCGTCATTGTGGGTGATCCAACCCCGCTCCACGAAATGCCCCAGGAATGCCTCGCACTGAGACGCCGACACTTCGGTCTCTGGAGAATAGAACTCTTGATAGAAGAGCTTCTGCCACTGAACCAGGTCCCGGCGCAGTGCGTCTCCGTCTGCCCCGGTCAGCAATCGCCGGGCGAGAAAACTGGGCGTTGCCAGAAAATGGGCGACCGCGTTGCGATAGAGATCGAGCGCCGTGCGACGGGATTCGTCGAAATAGAGAATCTCGCCCCCCGAATCTTCGCGACTCTTCAGCAGATCGTTTCGCAGCAAGAACGAGATCGACTCCTCGAACGACTTTTGGTCCGCGAGCAATGCCCGGGTCATGCGGGTCTTCTGCAACTTGAGCAGGTCGACGATGACGCGAATGTGTTCAACGAGTTCAACTCGTCGCACGCCGCGATGCGGTGAACCCATGACCGCACACGCGGAGACCGAGGTTGCATTGGCGACGAAGGACCAATTGATCTGCTCGACAATCCGCCAGCCCAGGGCCTCGATGACATCCCGCTTCTCGGCTTCGATTTCCCGATCCTCGGGGCCGGACTGCCGATAGACTTCGCGCCGATCGCCCAGGACGTCGGCCAACGAGATGGGTTCGCCAAAACACACGTGCACGCTGCCAAAGCGACGCTCGAGATATTTACGCGCACGTACCAGATTGAGCACACTTTCTTTGGTCTTGGTCCCGCCGGACAGTTCGTCGAGAATGGAACTCTCTTCCACCAATCGTTCGTACGTGATCGCCACCGGGATGAAGACGAGGTCGTGTTGGTGACTGTCGATGAAGGCGTCGACGTCCCAGGTCAACATGCCCAGACGCGGCGGCAGCGTCTTTCCCGTCCGCGAACGCCCCCCCTCGATGAAAAACTCCTGGGTGAACCCCTCGCGCACCAGATAACCCACGTAGGAGCGAAAGATCTCCTTGTACAGCGCATCATCGAACGTGCGCCGCATGAAGAAAGCGCCGACCCGGCGAAAGATGAAGCCAAACGGACCGAAGGCCATATTCTCCCGCGCCGCGATGTGGGGCGGAAGCATGAATTTGCCGTAGAGCATCACCGATAGAATCAGGAAATCGAAATACGATCGATGGCTGGGCACCAGTACCACCGGACGCTGCCTGGCGTTATCTACGACCTTCTCGAAACCGTAGATCTCGATGGAAGTAAACATGCGACGGAAGAGCCAGCTCACGATCGAGTTCATCGCCGCGAGCACAGTTGAATTCATCGAAGCCGCGATTTCGGAGAAGATCTTTTCCGCGTCCGCCTGCACCCGCTCGGCGGACCAACTGCGATCGATCGCGCGCTGCAGCATTGCGTCCCTCACAGCGGAGTCGGCCAGGACTTCGCGCTGGACGCGATAGCGGGGGCGCAGGGTCGGTCCTTCGACGACCTTTTCTTCGCGGAACAAGTAAATCAAAATCGAACGCCTGACCTTGCGTGCCAGCAGGGCCGGGCCTTCTGCGCGGTGACTTTCAATGAACCCCTGGAGATCGACCGCCTCGCCGATCTTTACCGACAGACTGCGATACGTCGCGAGAAACGAACTGACCTTGGCGATGTCCGAAGGACGAGAGAGTGCACCGTAGGACAGGTTCAAAAAACGGCTCTCGGCCCGGGGGCCCTTGCGCCAAAACAAGGCCACCGGCACGACGTAGACCGGGCGATCCGTGTCCCAAACCGCCTGGACCACTTCCTGGAGCAGATTCAATTCATGGGTTTTCTGGGCGCCCTTACGCCCGCGCAAAAAACTCTTGAGACGTTCGGTGCGCAGAAACAAGAACTGCGACTGTCCGCCCAGGGCCAGACGGCGAGCGTGTTGGCGATCGGACTGGCGCCGATCTTTTCCCGTGCGCCCCCGTTCCCGGTTGAACGATGCCCGCAGCGCGATCCACAGCTTTCCGAAATAGTGGAAGTTGATCCCGTTGGCGAAGGCTGAGAGCCGCAGGCCTTCACGGGCGAACAGGGTGTTGAGCAAGAAGTAGTCGAGCCGACTCGAGTAGCGCATCACGTATACGACCGCGCCGCGGTTTTCCATCTCCCGCAGTTGCTCGACCTTTGCAGCATCCAGCTCGAAATGGCGGAAGTAGCGCCGTGCGAACCAGCGCACGAACAGATTGAAGCCGGGCACCATCGCCGTAAAGGGATCGCGACCCGACGACCGCTCGTCCGTTCCGTCTGGAGGTTTCGAGTCTCCCACTTCGATGATTTCTCGTTCTGCCATTTTTTCCCGTAATTCAGATCGCCGCAGTTCGAAATGCCGCACTTCAACCGCACACTTCAGATCGATCCGTGCGCGATCAGCTGGCTTCGGAGGTGCTACCGCGACGCGGCCCCGGCGTCTCCGACAAAGAGTACCGTTCGCAGGCGCGCGAACGAGCGAAATCCGAGTCCGCGGTACAAGTTCAGCGCGGCTTCGTTCCCCTCGACGACCGCCAATTGAACGTGATCTGCGCCAGCATCGAGGGCCTCGCGCACAAGCCCGGCCATGGCTGCAGCCGCAAGTCCCTGACGGCGCATTTCGGGCCAGGTGAAGACCCCCTGGACCAGCCAACCCTCGCTGCGGCGAACGTCCGCATAGCCGACGAAGGCCAGGCGCCCCCCGATCTCGATGACACGAGCTCGCTCGAGCCGCCCGCGCACCCAGCGTTCAAATCCCACGGGATCGCGCTCCCCGGGATCCGGCCGCTTCTCTTCGCGCAGACTCGCCCTTGCGGCGTAGACCAGCTCGTCGAGATCGCTTTCGACCGCCTGGCGCAACACCGCACCCTCGGGCAGGGAAGTTCGCTCGAGTTCTCCCGCTCCAATCGAGAAAGCGATCTCGTAGCGATCGATCAATGTCCTGCGTCCTGTGGATTCGAGCAGATCCCAAAGATCGGTGACCACGCTGTCGAGGCTCTTCAGCAGCCCGGTCTCGATCGAGCTGAAGAACGGAAGAAAGGCTCGCAGAGCCGGCCGCGCCAGGTGCGCATCGAACAGCAAGGTCGGCCGCAGCGAAGCCACGCCGACCACTTTGGCCCCAAGCCACGCCACGAGCACGACGGGCACGGTTTCCGGCGCGGTCGCTTGATCGGAATCGCGGTCGATCAGGTCGAGCAACTGAAGATTGAGCCGCGGATCGGCTCGCAGATAGGTGAGCACCTGCTCTCGGTCCCGTGAGGCGAGGAAACCCGCCTTCGGAGTCGATTCAGCGCGAGTGTTGCGAGAAAACACGGCTTCGCTCAGTCAAGGACGACGAGAACGTCGGCTTCCGCGATGGCAACTCGACCGGCCACTCGTGTTTCCACCTGCACCTGCATTCCTCTTCCTCCGGCGCCCATTCATCGCGTCTGAGATCAGACCCACTGCAATCATGCACGGCGAATTCACCCGGGGCAAGGCGATTGCACAGCGAGTTTGCAGTAGCGCTCAAGCTGGCTGCTAGAGTCTGCGGCCCGGAGGACCACTGTGCTCGAAACAGTCAGCCAAGGATTCAAAACCGCGACAGAACGATTGCGCGGAATTCGCGAGCTCTCGGATGAGAATATCGCGGATTCGCTCGCGGACGTCCGACGCTCACTGCTCGAAGCCGACGTCGATTTCCAGGTCGCCAAAGATTTCCTGGAACGTGTAAAACAGCGCGCCCTCGGCGAAAAAGTAAAGACCTACGCCCGAGAACGCGGGGGACGCAAGCTCAAGGTCTCTACGGGCCAACATTTTGTCGGCATCTGTAAAGAAGAACTCGTCAACCTGATGGGGCCGGTCGAGACCGAGCTGGCCCGCAAGGACGGCGCCATCTCGATCATGTTGGTCGGACTCCAGGGCGTCGGCAAGACGACCATCGCGGCCAAGCTCGCCAAGTATCTCAAAAACCAGGGCCGGAAGCCCCTGTTGGTCGCCGCGGATATCTATCGACCCGCCGCGGTCGATCAGCTCAAGACCCTGGGCGAATCCATCGAGATTCCCGTGCACACCGGAAGCGTTGGTCAGTTGCCAGCGGAGATCTGTCGCGAGGCAAAGGAGCGGGCCAGGCGCGACGGCCGCAACGCGATCATCTACGACACCGCAGGTCGACTGGCCGCAGACGAAGATCTGATGAACGAACTGCAACAGATCGACGCCGCTGTCGCCCCGGCCAACACCCTGCTGGTCTGCGATGCACTGATGGGCCGCGACGCCGTCAGCCACGCCGAAGCCTTCAGCGCGAAACTCCAGATCGACGGCATCTGCATGACCAAGCTCGACGGCGATGCCCGGGGTGGGGCAGCGCTGTCGGTCAAGGCGGTCACGGGAATCTCGATCAAGTTCCTGGGCACCGGCGAGACACTGGACCGCCTCGAAGAGTTTCGCCCCGAAGGCCTCGCGTCACGCATCCTCGGAATGGGGGACATCGTCGGCCTGGTCAAGGATTTCGAAGAGGTCGTCGACGAAAAACAGGCCGAGGAAGACGCCGAGCGGATCCTCAAGGGCCAGTTCACCCTGGAAGATCTCATTTCCCAACTCCAGACCCTCCAGAAAATGGGACCGGTCAAAGAAATTTTCGCGCGCATGCCCGGCATGGGCGGAATGGCGGAGCAGGTCGATGAAGGAGAGCTGGTCAAGGTCAAAGCCATGGTCGGCTCGATGACCCCCGGCGAACGACAGGTTCCCTCGCTGATCAACAAGAGTCGAACCACGCGCATCGCGGCGGGCAGCGGCCGCAAACCCAAGGAAGTCACCGATCTGCTCAAGCGCTTCGAGCAGATGAAGGGAATGATGGCGATGCTCGGGCAGCAGAGTGGCCTGATGGGAAAGCTCACGGGCGGGATGCCGGGCATGGGAGGCGGAATGCCGAGCCTGCCCGGTGTGGGCGGAATGCCCGGCTTCGATCCGATGGCAATGTTGGGTGGGGGAGCAAGCCCCATCGGCCGCACCAAGCGACGGACCTCCACCGCGGATCGCAAGAAAAAGCAGAAACAAGCGAAAAAGTCGCGCCGAAAAGGGCGCAAGAAGTAATCAATTGAGCGAGAACCCTGGAACTCGCGCACAGAAGGGTTAGAAGTATCAGCGCGCTGCGCCATCAAATTTAATGAGAACCCCCACCGCCCCCCCGGGATCAACTCTCTTGTTGTGTATTCAATTTCCAACTGAAGTTGCCGATTGGTGAGGGACCGATGACGCGATTCCTTCGCACGTTTCACTTTGTAATTGTGGTCGCAGTGATGGCAGTCGCGATGACCGGGGCCACGGTTGCGACGTGCACCGAGCTTTCCAGCCCCATCGTGTTGCCGCGCCCTCCCGAACTCGCCGACGACATCCAATTCTGGGTCCGGGTCTACTCCGAGGTCACGACCGGGAGCGGTCTGATCCACGACTCCCGGCATCTCGGTGTCGTCTACGAAGTGGCGAAGATCCCCAGCGGCCTCAGCGGGCGGGCAAGGGAACGCTGGAGCGACAAGATCAAAGCTGGCTACCGCAAGATTCTCATCAGCTTGTCCAAGGGCAAGCGCACTGGACTCACTGCCGAGGAAGCCCGGGTGTTGTCACTCTGGCCCCGCGGCGTGAGCAACAAGGAACTGCGCGCGGCCAGGAACCGGCTGCGCTTTCAGCTCGGACAGGCGGACAAATTTCGCGCTGGGATCGTGCGATCTGGCCGTTGGAAGAGCCATATCGAGCAGGTCTTCAAAGCTCACGGCCTGCCGCTGGAACTCACCGCCCTGCCCCACGTAGAGTCATCGTTTACCCCCTGGGCCTACTCCCGGGTCGGTGCGGCCGGCCTGTGGCAGTTCACGCGTTCGACGGGACGGCGGTTCCTCAGAATTGATCACGTAATCGATGAACGCCTCGACCCGTTCCGAGCCACGGTCGCCGCGGCCCGCCTGCTCGCCCAGAACCGCAAAGTGACGGGCAGCTGGCCATTGGCCATCACGGCCTACAACCACGGCGCCTCCGGAATGCGCCGGGCTGCGCGCAAGCTCGGCACCAAAGACATCGTCGCGATCAACCGCAACTACAAGAGCCGAACCTTTGGTTTCGCCTCACGAAATTTTTACGTTGAACTGTTGGCTGCATCCGAGGTGAGTTCGAACTTCCAGCAATACTTCGGGCCGCTCGAACTCGACGCACCCATCGACTACGCGTCCTTCGAGGTGCCCTTTTACACGACGCCGGCCGCGTTGTGTAGCGCGCTCGGAATTGAGCGTTCAACCCTCGAAACTTCCAATCCATCTCTGCGACCGGCGGTGTGGCGGGGCGCAAAATACATTCCGCGACACTTTCCCCTGCGCGTTCCCCAAAGCCTACTCGCCCGCCCGGTCGAACTCGCTCTCGAATCGATCCCGGACACCCAACGTCACGCTGCACAGACGAAAGACCTGGACTACCGGGTACGCCGGGGCGACACCCTTTCGACGATCGCCCGAAGGTTCCGGGTCAGCGTCAGCCAGTTGGTCGCGATCAACGGTTTGCGCAGTCGCCACAAGATTCGAGTGGGCCAAAAACTCAAGCTTCCCGACAACGGACGAACTGTTCGCCACGCGATGGCGAATCAATCTTCGCGCCCGCCGGCGAGAGCCGAGGTACCTGCATCGGGCCAGTACACGGTCCGGCGCGGCGATACGGTGTCGCGAATCGCCAGCCGCTTTGGCCTGAACGAGTTGGACATCCTCGACGCCAATCACCTGCGCAACCGCAATCGTATCTACCCCGGTCAAACGCTGAATTTGCGCAAATCCCCGGCGAAGTCGGTGATGGCGGCAGCGACCACCGGGCCGCATCCCGACGCGATCGCGACCCTGTCCAATCCGCCCAAGCGCCCCGCCGAAGCGCTCGAACCCATGCAGGGCGGCGTGCTCGTTGCGACCGCTGAAGACCCGGCGCTGAGCGAATTGACCGAGCTGCTCGCCGACCCGAGTGAATACGGCGTGGCGAACGACGATACGATCGAGGTCCAGGGAGCCGAAACTCTCGGACACTACGCCGAATGGCTGAACATCCGAGCGAGTCGTCTACGGCGCATCAACGACATTCCCTACGGTCGCGCAATTGCGATCGGCCAGCGGATCGCAATCGACTTGAGCCAGACCGAAAGGGAAACATTCGAAGCGCGGCGACAGAACTACCACCGCTCCATTCAGGAAGCCTTCTTCGAACGCTATGAGATCGAGGGAACGCGAACCCACATTGCGCGCAGAGGCGATTCGGTTTGGAAGCTTGCGGAGAAGGACTACCGCATCCCGCTTTGGCTGCTGCGACAGTACAACCCGGACCTCGACTTTGCGTCGCTGCAGAAGGGAACCCCAATCATGGTTCCCGAGTTGAAGCAGCGCGAGAGTTGGGTGGCGGGGAAATCGTCCACGTAGTACGACAGCGTAGTCCGGGAACGGGTACGGACGGCGCCAGCTAGACCTGGAACAGCGTTTCGTCCGGCAGGCGCAGCGCCGTAAGAGGCCCGCCGTAGACGGCTCCGGTGTCGATTCCCACACTGAACGGGAGGTTCCAGCGGACTTCGAAGTCTTCGGTCGGGGTGTGTCCGTAGACGACGGTCACCGGCATGTTGTGCGGAAGATCGCAAGTCGATCGGTTCCACAACAGGTCCTCGACCTTGACCTTGTGCAGGACGTAAGCGACGTCGCGTTCGCGCAGGAGCGAGCGGTTGATGCCCGCGTGCACGAACAGGTAGTCCCCTTCCCGGTGAAACAACTTGAGGCCGAGCAGGAAATCCTCGTGGTCTTTGGGAAGCTGGTACTTCTTCTTGTCGGTCTCTTCGAAGAAGCCGTAGCTCTCGAGAGTTTGATCGCCGCCATTCATCAAGAAGGCTTCGCCGCCGAAGTAGGCCGCGTCCGTCCAACCGAGGAAGTCGAGAAACATGGACTCGTGATTGCCCAGCAGGAATACGCACGGCCAGTGTTTTTGCACTTCGATCAGCCGATCGATCACACCGCGGGCGTCTCGCCCCCGGTCGACATAGTCGCCGAGAAAGATCAGCCGATCGCCGTCGCGTAAAGGCAACGAATCCAGCAGTTCGTCAAGCTTGTCCAACTCGCCGTGAACATCACCAAAGGCGTAAAGCATGAGGTGTCGATTCCCCCCAACCCTATATCGGCGGTTAGAATCGAAGACTTGACGCGCAACCACCCGGAATTCAACGTCATTGACACCCAGGATGCACAGTGAAATGCCCAGATTGCCGCTTGGAGAAACCCCCGAGCGATTTACTCAGGCGGTTTTTCGATACCCCTGGGAGGATCTACTGGAGACTTTGGGCTGAGGGCTCAATCGCGGTGTTGGCCAGCTGACCGCAGGCCGCGGCGATATCGGCTCCCCGGCTGCGACGCAACGTGACCCGCATCCCGCTGGCGTGGACGCGCGCGGCGAATCGGTCCATGACGTCCTGATCGGGTGCGCGATAGCGCCCTCCCGGGTGGGAGTTCGCCGGGATCAAATTGATCTTGCAGGGGATGCCGCGCAGCAATTCGGGCAGCCGGCGGGCGTCGTCCTGGGAATCGTTCACCCCCGCGAGCAAGGTGTACTCGAAGAAGACAGGCCGCTTGCGCGTTACGTTGGGATCACTGCGCAGCAGGCCGAGCAGAACCGCCAGCGGGAACTTCTTGTTGATCGGGACCAGGATATCGCGCACGGCATCAGTCGTGGCGTGCAGCGATACCGCCAGGTTGATGGGCGCAATTGCAATCAGTTCGGAGATCTTCGGAACCACCCCCGCGGTCGACACGGTGATCCTTCTCGGTGCCAAACCCATCCCGCGCGGGTCGATCATGATGTCGATCGCTTCTTTCACCGCGGGCAGATTCAACAGCGGTTCCCCCATGCCCATAAACACTACGTTGGTGATCTCGCCCTCTATGCGTTCTTCGCCCTCTTCGGCTTGATCATCCAGGACTTCACGGGCACGAAAAATTTGATCGATGATCTCGGCGGTGGTGAGATTGCGGGTGAAGCCCATGTCACCGGTGGCGCAAAAATCGCAGGCCAGCGAACAGCCGATCTGGGTCGAGATGCACAACGTGTTCCGGCGCTCTTCTGGAATGATCACCGCCTCGATGAGCTTTCCGTCCCGGGTCGCAAGCGCCAGTTTTCGCGTACCGTCGACCGACTTTTGCAGCGTCCGCACCTCGATGGCGCGGGTTTCCCAGTGCTCGGCCAGCGACTCCCGCAGTTCGACCGAGAGATCGGTCATCTGCTGGATATCGTCAATGCCGCGCTTGTAGAGCCAGCTCATCACCTGGTTGGCCCGATAGGCGGGAACGCCCTCGGCGACAAACCGCTTGCGCAGGGAGGTCAGCCCGTGGTCTTTGAGATTGGCTGGGTGTTTCACGAAAACTCCGGCTCGAAGTCCTGTTCGTCGAACGAGGCTCGCCCGTAATCGAAGAAATGCATCTGTCTGCCGCCGGCCCGCCAATCCATTTCATAGGAAGTTGCAATGCGCCCCGACACATCGCGCACGAACGCCGCCGGCGTGTGATGGTTGACGAGCTGGGGTTCGGCTGCGAGCACTTGTCCGATTTGTTCGGAATAGCTGGGATCGTCCGTGGCGATATGCAGGACACCGCCGGGTTCGAGCACTTCCGCAGCTCGCCGGATGAACTCGGGCTGGAAAATCCGCCGGTGGGCGTGGGCCGCCTTCGGCCAGGGGTCGGAGAAGTTCACCCAGATCTCGCTGACACTTTTTTCGGGCAGGCAGTCGTGCAGGATGGCTTCGCCGCGACCGGCGACCAGGCGGACGTTTTCGAGTTCGGCCCGAGCCACCTTGCGCGCCATCTTGAGCACGCGCTTCCAGGAGACTTCTACGCCTAGAAACGCCAGCTCGGGATACTTCGCAGCCATCTCCAATAGAAATTCCCCGCGACCGAAGCCAATCTCTACGACAAGGGAATACGGGCTCGCGTATTCGGGTTCGAATAGCGAATGCACACCAAACTCATAGGCGTCGGCGAGACTGCGACGCCTATCAACTCCAGGGATGTCGTATTTGAGGGTACGGGCCATAACTCACTGCCATAACTCACAAAAGGGCGATTCAGAGCAAATCGACCTCATCGTAATTGCCGGACTTGCGCAGCGTTTCTACGACGTGCCGAATGACGAGCATCACTGACCCGTCGATGGTGGCGTTGTCCACGATCGGGATGTCGTAGCGATCCGCCAGTTCGAGAAAATGTTCCTGAATTTTCAGGATGCCCTCGAGGTTCTCAACGTAGCGGGTGGCGTTGCGGTGCAACTGCCGCTTGCCTCGAGCGATAAAATGGTTGCGAAAACTGTCTTCGTCCAGGCGGGCGACGACCAGGTAGATGATGTGGGCGTCGGCGGCATAGGACGCGAGATCGATCAGGCCCGGGACCAGGGACACGCCGTCGAGAATCATGCTCGTATTTTCGTCGATCGCGCGCTCGATCATCCCCCGTACACCGACGGAGACCACCGTGGCCTGGGCCATGAAACCTTGAACGACTTCGTCTTGTTCGCGACCCGCGGCATTGGCGTCTGTGGCGATGGAGAGATGGGCGTCAAACGACGAAGCGTGGATCGCCGGCACCAACTCCGAGGAGAGCATCAAGCGCATCACCTGGCGAATCGAATCGGTCGAGAGCACGCGACGAATGCCGAGACGTCGGGCCGCCTCGAGTGCGAGGGAGGTCTTCCCCACCCCACTGCTGCCCCCAAGCAGAATGATCACGGGCTTTTCGGGTTCCTGGAACTGACGCCAGATCAGAAAACGCGATGCGGCTCGGGGACCGAAGCGGCGGAGCATTTTTTCGTAGGCGGCGCGACGGAGGTCCTGGCGGCTGATCTGGCGGCGCCCCTGGCGCAACAGGTCGAACTCGATCTCCCGCGCCACATCGAAGGCATCGCTCGGGTCTACCGACGCGGCAAGCAGCGACTGAGCCAGCAGTCCTTTGGAAAAGGGATTCGCATCCTCCAGGCCACCCACCACGATCCCACCTGGAATTGGAATCGGGGGCTGATGGTCAGCCAGCGCATCGCTTCCCAAAATCTCGACGACGAGCTTGGCGAGTTCGGCTCTCTGAACGATGCCGCGCTCCTGGGTCCGATCTTTCACCAAGTTTGCAGTGCGGAACGCATCCTCGAAACTGATCCCGCGCGCCATCAGGGAGTGAACCATGATGCCGCGCATGAACGGCCGCCGTGTACCCTCGTCCTCGACCAGGATGCGCTCCTCTCGCGCTCCCCCTGAGGAAATTGACTGCTTTTCAGTGTCGGCCATGGAACTCAGGCTACCGCAGACGCGCCCTGACTTCTCTCTCGCGAATTCGGCGATATTCAACACTTTTATACCCCTGTTTTGCGCTCATATGCGTACAATGTGCAGGCACGGTCGGGAAGCACACGGGAAAGTCCAAGTCAGTGAACAAACCGGCAGGTATTGGAGGAAAACCCCGAGATTGCTGCATTCATTTCTCCCAATCGGTACATTTCGCAGGTTGATTGGGTTGACTTCAGACTGGTTTCGGATTTATCTGGCAGAAATCCTTCGCTTCCGGTGCGAGAACTCGAACTTGGTCGCGAAATCGCCTGCACGGCAGCACGATGCACGGTCGATTGCAGACGCTTGAGTATCGAGCAAGACGCAACTGGCACTTGGTACAGAGGTCGTCTTCACAGCGCGGATCCGTAAGCAGCCGAGTCGGGCGGTAGACGACTGAAGAGGCCAGGCGCGAGTTCGGGAAACAGATTCGGAGAGAGGGAATTCGAGATGGACAACTCCATAGTGCAAAGCGCGGCGGAACCAAGTACCGAATCGAACAGGTCGTTGGGCAACCCGCCCGACCTGTTTCGCACCAAAGAAGTCGTACAGATCTTGGGAATCTCGCGTCGACAATTGCAGTACTGGGCGCAGACCGATCTGGTCATCCCCTCCGTCAAGACACGCGGCGGGCACCACCGATATACATTTCAAGATCTGGTCGCACTGAAGGCGACCAAGCGACTGATCGACGCCGGGGTTTCGGTTCAGCGAATTCGCTCGAGCATCCGCGCCCTGCGCGAGATCCTCCCCAACATCGACCGTCCGCTATCCGATCTGGTGTTGGTGGCGACAGGAGAAGTCGTGCTCGTCTTCCTGGAGAACACCGCCTTCGAAGCCGTCTCCGGACAGGAGTGGATCTTTGAAGTCGCAGACTTCAAGCGTGAAGTGGACCGCTGGAGAAGCGAAACAAAGGTCGCCCCAGCGAAGCGAGCGCGGGCGACGAGACGAATCGCAGATTGGACCCAAACCGCCTAATACACCCTTTTAAAGCAGTTTTAGCACCTTCATCAACTCAACTGAGAAACCAGACAAAAGCTCAGAAACAAAAGCAAGAGCGGGGGAAAAAGACAGAACAATCTGACGGATAGACGGACAGACGACTAGACGCCGAAGCGAATCGTTGACCATGTTGAGCTGGCCAATGTAGCTGACATAACAGTCGTACCTCCCCGAGCAGCTCGGGGAAGGTGAATTTTGAGAGGCCACTGCATACGGTACGAGTCTCTCAAGCGTGGGTTCAGCCGGCGATTATCATGTTCGCCGCACTGGGGGGAAACGCCATGCGAGTCATCGCCATCGTCAATCAAAAAGGTGGATGCGGCAAGACGACCACGACGGTCAATCTCGCCGGTGCACTAGCAGCCGACGGCTCACGCGTCTTGATTGTCGACCTGGATCCACAAGCGCACGCCACTCTGGCACTCGGGATCGATCCCGACGAACTCGATCAAAATCTCTACGAAATCCTCGCCGAACCCGCTGGAGTGCGGCAGCTTGAAGAGATCATCGTCAACGCTTCAGAGCGGCTCGACCTGGCGCCTTCGAGCATCGTGTTGTCCGCATTAGAACAAAAACTCGCGAGCGAGAAACATGACTCGCGCACCGAGCGTCTCGCCGCAGCCATCGAAAATCTTCCACCTCACTACGACTACGTGTTGATCGACTGCCCGCCCAACGTTGGCCTGCTGACCTTCAACGCTCTGCGAGCATCGCGCGAAGTCCTGATCCCACTCGAAATGAGTTTCTTCGCCGTCGACGGTGTCCAGAAGCTGCTCGAAACCGTGGCCCTGCTCTCGGACCGCATCGGACACGATCTGTCCGTTCGCATCCTGCCCACCATGTACGACGGACGCACGCGCTACGCGCGCCAGACCCTGGGCGATGTTCGCGAATTGTTCAAAGATCTGTGTTTTGACAGCGTAATCCGGCTCAACGTGAAATTGCGGGAAGCGGCCCGTAGCGGCCTCCCCATTTCTCTCTACGCCCCCTCGGCCAACGGCGCGCGAGACTATTCGACGCTCGCGATCGAGTTGGTGGCCAGCCCGCCTCCAAAGCTGCGCAACGACATTCCGGCCGAAGAGAAGGCTCCGCCGCCGACCCGCGAGGTCGTGGTGCGCTACCGAGACGCTCAAGCGGGAGAAGTCCGCATCGCGGGCGATTTCAACGGTTGGATTCCAGACAAAGGCGTCCGATCGATGATCGAATCCGAAGGAGAGACTCGGATCTGGACCAAGATCCTCCACTTACCCCCCGGCACTTATCAATATCGCTACGTAGTCGACGGGGAATGGTTCCGCGATCCCAACAACGACAACTGGGTCCCCACGTCTACAGGCCAAGAAAACTCAGTCCTGATAGTCCGCTGAGCTACATGCACTGAGAGAAGTCGAGGAGGCCGGAGAACCCAGTGCCCAGGGATCTTGCCGACGTACTTCACTACTTCATGCCCGAGATCGCTGCCGACGAGGATCAGCGGGCGGGAGTCTCTCGCACGCCCGGGATCACGACCGACGCGTTTGACCGCGAACCCGAAGTCCACGAACTCGGGTCTTCTTCCCTGCCTCTCGCAGCCGTCCCCATTGCAGACCACGAGATCGTCCGCGCGTCCCTGGTCGCCGGCCTGGCCTCAGAAATTGCGGCCCTCGGTGGCGACGCGACCCTCCTGACCCCGGAGACGCCCAACGCAGAAGCTCTCTTTTCGCGATCCATTTGTGAGTCGCCCCGGGTCCGGCTGGAGACCTGCCCTGCCGAAGACCTCGCATCGCTCCACAGCGCAGCCGTCGCTCTCGCGGCCGCTCGCGCCGACGGTTGCGCCGACGGTGGAATCGTGCTCGTGCGAATTCCGCCAGTCTGGCTGCGGGGGGCCGAACAACCCGCGGAACTTCTCGAATGGATGCTGCTGTTCACCTCTCCGCAGCAACACGATATGGCCCGAGCCTATGCCCTCGCCGCGCTGGTTCTCGAGGAGAACCCGAAGGCCGAAGTGGGGATCACCGTACACGGCGCCGTCGGACAGCGAGATGGCGAAGAGACTTTCACAAGACTGGCGCGCAACGTAGAACAGCGACTCGGATTGACATTGACGAGTTATGGCCTGCTCGTCGAAGATCTCGATGTCTACCGCGCGATCGTCGCCCGACGAGCCATCGGCCAAGCCCATCCCAACTCGTTGGCAGCCAAGGGACTGCGCGAAACCGCCAAGCTCGTGTACGAGCGGGCCAAGAAGTCCATGCTCCCTTGATCGTTCCCCCAGCGCCTCGCGTTTGCCCCCGTCTCACGCGTTTCTGCAGGTATCCCGCCAACTTACCGACCTGAAACCACAATCGCGTTTCCTGTCGATCGCGAGAGGAATCTGGCTTCCCCAGCGACTGCCAATTTCTGTTCTCACTGACATTTTTCGACACCTATTCAAATTAAACGCCACTCCCTTAAAGGGGAGAAGTGCAAGCCGACCCTCCTATGCGGCGCCGGTTCGATCTGGGATTCAAAAGGGGAAGAAGTGGCGGCTCCTGACATAGCTGACGATGTTGCTGCGCAGAGCGATGAAACGCTGGTACGCCTGATACTCGACGGAGATCACGAGGCGTTCTCGAGCCTCTATCATCGCTACTTCAAGCGAATCTATCATTTTGTGAACCGGCGCTTGAACAACACCGCCGACGTCGAGGAGACCGTCCAGGACGTCTTCATCAACGTGTTTTCTTCGATCGACAGCTATCGCAGGGAAGCACCGTTTGGGGCCTGGATCTTCGGAGTCACCCGGCGCACGATCGCTTCCCGCTTCAAGAAGAAACGTCACCCTACGGTTTCTCTCGAAGAAGAACATGCCGACGCCGCAGCGGACGAGTTGGGCTCATCGGCGGCCGTTTCCCCGAACGCGATCCAGACGATCGAATTCAAGCAGCGGGTCGACAGCATCCAGCGATTGGTAGACAACCGCCTGACCCGGGAACAGCAGATCTTGTTCGAACTCCACCATCTGCAGGAACGCCCGATCCACGAGATTGCCGAGACGCTCAACAAGAGTGAGAACGCAATCAAATCGAACCTGTATCGCACGCGCAAAATCCTACTAGCCCGCTAGCAGGCCGAGCGGGCTACGCTGGCCGCCTATGCCTTCCGCCCGGTCATCCGCAACATCACCCGCCCAGCCCACTCTGCCAAAGACGGTTCCCATCGCGTTCACGTCAGGCGACCCCGAAGAATCCCTGGGCCTGCTGCTGATTTCTCGCGACTGCCCAGCTGCATTCTCGCGTGCGACTTCGCACCGCTTCGAACTGAACAGCCGCGGCGACCGGGTGACGGGTCGTCTGTTGATCCCCAACGAGCGATCGGAGCCGTGCCCACTGGTCGTGATCCAGGGAGATGCCGGCGCAGGGTGCAATTCGGCGAGTCTCAATTTCGCCGGGAGTTGGGTTCGCGAAGGATTCGCCCTCGCGACCCTCGACCTTCCCCTCCACGGAGAGCGGAGCAACCCCAAGTTCAGCGAAAGACTGCTGAAAGCCATCGAGACGGTGCGGGGCAACTCGGCTTCAGACGTTCCACTCGACGCGAATGGCAAGGCACTACTGCTCGAGTTCACCCAACAGGCAGTTTGCGACCTCTCACGAACCCTCGACGGTCTCGCCGTGCTTCCCGCGATCGATGATCAACGAATCGGGGTCATGGGGTTGGGCCACGGCGCAGCCATCACTGCGATCTTCGCGAGCCTCGACCCTCGAACCAGGGCAGTCGTCCTCGCTCACTGCAGCGCAATGACACTGCCCGAGATCGATCCCATCCAGTTTGTCGGAGGTATTGGACCGCGCTCGGTGCTGCTCCTGGAGTCGCCGCAAGCGTCCTCGAAACAAGCGAGCCGTTTCGACAACGCGCTCTTTGACGCGTGCGCCGAACCCAAGCTCCGCAGCCCCTCGGACCGCGAGAACGGGATGCTCGGAAGTGCGGCCGCCAAAACGGCGCGGACATTTTTCAGCGACCTGCTCACGGCGAACTAAATCTCGCGCGTCAGACGTCGATCGGATGCCGCAGCGCGAGCAACGTGCCGGCGACGACCAGCGACGGAAGCAGCAGCAGGTTGAGCCCGGGAACCAGCGCCGTTCCCATCGCGGTGGAACCAAATCCCAACATGATCGGAAGGTTGTCGCTCAACCAGTTGCGGCGCGCGATGAACGAGATCTGGCGGCGATCGAACAAGTAACCCGCGTAGTCCAGGGGCAAGAAAATCACCGTAAAGAGCAGCAGCGCCGGAGGTGCGATCAGCTGCGCACCGGGAATCAGTACACCCGCCAGGGAAATCACTCCCCACACGGCGGCAAAGAACACCAGGCGCTGAAACTCACTGCGGATCGTCCGACCTGCCCCGGCGGCGACCGCCGCAAAGCCACGATCCCCCGGATCCGAGACCGTTCCCGCGACCATCTCCTCGACCCGCTGAGACAGCACATCGAGAAATGGGGCCGAAGCCAGATTGGCGAGAAGCAGCGAGAGAAGCAGCGAAATGCCACAAAACGCCGCGAAGAGCAGGTACTCGGTGAAGCCGAGCAAGAGCTTCGCCGGCCCCAGCCACAACCATTGGTACCACGCCTCGACTTCGAGCTCTGGCAGCCAACCCGTCAACGCCTCGGCAAGGGTTGAAGCGTTGAAGTAGATCAGGGAACCCGCGGTGATCAGGGCCAGCGCGCAAAACGTGACCGGAACTGCCGCGAGGGTCCAGAGACTCCGCTCGCGAAGCAACATCCCAACGCCTTCGAACAGCAGTCGCACTCCCGCGCCAATTCCGCCGCCGGTCGCGGCGCGGGAGATGCGAGAATCCGAAGCATGGCCATTGGGTTCGCTCGACGTCACAAATACTCGACTCCAGTGGGCGCTTGAATCAAACCCTAGCCCTGTTCGCCAGATCCGGGTCTAGAGCCGGGTGTGACGGATATCCGATTCGAGGATGGCTACGCAGCCGATGGCGGAAAGCTTGTCCAGGATCCGGTGGACGTGTGCCCGTTCGACCAGCACCCGCACCGCGTACCAGTCCTTGTCCACCAGGCTCTGCACTGTTGGCGAGCTGAAACCGGGGGTGACCTGGGTGGCTGCTTCGAGCTTGTCCGCCGGGCAGTTGTACTCCAGCAGGGAATAGCGACGCGCGGCAAGCACCCCGTCGATCCGACGCAGCAGAAGATCGCGCTCCTCCGGTTCCCGGGGATTGCGATTTCCAATCAAGACAGCCTCGGCGCTGAGCACCGGCCAGAGTTCCACGAGGTCGTTCTCGAGCAGGCTGTTGCCGGTCTCGACGATCTCCACAATGGCGTCGACGAGCCCCAGAAGCACCATGACTTCGACCGCACCCTCGATCGCGAGGATGTGAACGTCTTCGGCCCCCTCGCCGCGAAAATAGTCGGCCGCGAGGTTGGGGAAACTCGACCCCACGACCTTGCCACTCAGATCGGACGCTTTGCGAATCTCGCTGTCTTTGTGTGCCGCCACCGAAACGCGACACTGGCCAAAGCCGAGCTTGCAGTGTTCGATCACCTCGACGCGCTTCTCGAGCACCTGATCACTTCCGGTAATCCCGAGATCCACCACGCCCTCCGCCACCAACACCGGGATGTCCTGTACGTTCGAAAATATGATGCGCGTTTCGGTCTCTGTGCAGATCGAGAACAGCCGCCGTCCGGAGAGACGGAAGTGAAGCCCGGCACCCCGCAATATTTCGATTGCACTGTCGCGCAGACGCCCTTTCGACGGCACTGCGATGCGCAGCTGTTCGCCTCCCAGCATCACCCGTTCTCCCTGTTCTTGTCTCGACTGGCTTTTTCTTCGAAGCCGCCGATCCCGAATCGCGATTCGAGAACAGCCAGCACATCGTCGAGGGAAACACCTGCATGGCTCAACAATACGCAGACATGAAACAGCAGATCCGCGGCCTCGTGTGCGGTGTGAGCGGTGTCGTCAGCGGCCGCGGCCTCGATGAGTTCGTCGGCTTCTTCGCGAACCTTCGCCGCGATGGCCTCCACTCCACCATCGAGCAGCGAGACGACGTAGCTGCCCTCTGGACGCAGGCGTTTGCGTTCTTCGATCAGCTCGATCAAGCGCGAAAGAACGTCTTCCCCGGATTCCCCGGACATCGAATTGGCCCTCTCATGGCGGGTTCTCGCCGGGACCTTTTAGCCCTTTTCAGAGCGAATTTCACCTGGGGTGCTAGCAGGGTGTTCGGATCACCGATCGATCAGTCCGAACCGGCGAACCGCTCGGATCCGAGCGCGATGGAGTGCTGGACCTTTTCGCGAACGGTATCGAGGCGTCGCTTGGCCCGAGAAACCCCTTGATCTGCCCTGTCGCCAGTGGCGCGAACCGAGTCCATGACCTGCTCGGGTTCGGGTAGCGCTTTGACCATCTCCCGAACTGCGGCCGCGTCTTTTTTGATCTCTTCGGGTTTATCGAAGTAGTAGCTACCCGCGAAGTAGATCACTGCGATCAACAGCGCACTGCGAACGACCTTGATCATGGAGCCCGGTCTCCCTACCGGAACTTATCGGCAGAGCCTCCATGAGATTGAAGAATCGGGCCCCCGGAAGCGGTGTAACACGCAAGAGAGACGCAGGCGGTGCCATCATTCAACGAATTGATGCAACACATGGGAGCGCACCCTCAGTAGGAGATCTTTTTTGTGTCTTCGCGCCATGCCTGCATGGGAAGCGCAGCACCGGCAACTTCCATGTGTGTCATGGGAAGCGAACGGTCGGAGACTGGCCGCGAAAGTTCATCGTAAAAAAACTGGTCGTCGAAACCGATCGCCGCCGCATCGGCTCGGGTATTGGCGAAGTAGACGTGTTCGATACGAGCCCAGTACGTGGCCGCCAGACACATTGGGCAGGGCTCACAAGAGCTGTACAGCACACAGCCGTCGAGAGAAAAAGAGCCGAGGGATTTTGCCGCGGCCCGGATCGCAACAACCTCGGCATGAGCGGTGGGGTCATGGCTCGAAAGCACGCGATTCCAGCCCTCGGCAATTACCTCCCCCCGCCGGGCCACCACGGCACCAAAGGGGCCTCCGTCCCCCAGGCGCATCCCTTCCTGGGACAAAGCGATCGCTTGTTCCATCAATTCTCGATGTTCCATCGCCTGAGCGTTACACGTAGACCTGGACGAATCAATCGCACAGTGCTCTGCAGCGGCAGCGACGATCTTCGGATAGCGTTTCGGCGGGGGTAGAGAGCCGTGTCTCGATTTTTTGAACAGGCGATGCTGACAATTCTTCTGGTCGCCAGCTCATTTTGCTCGACGGCGTGTTCGAATCTGGCTGCCGACCGATCCCTGCCCGCGAGCGAGGAACAAGAGCCCGCCGGCGCTGTGGTCGCCCGGATCGACGGCCAACCCATCCATTTGCGAGAACTCGATCGATGGCTGAAGGACGACTGGCTTCGCAAAATTGGGAAGGACCCGGCTGAACTCTACCAGTTGCACCGGGCTGGCCTCGAGGGCGTCATCGGGGACAGACTGATCGACCGCGCCGCCGCCAGTGAGGGACTCTCTGCCGACGCATATCTCGACAAGGAGACCGCGGCCCTGGGGCTCGTGACGAACGACGAAGTCGACAAATTCTACGAGCGATACAGGGATCGCATCACCCCCGTCGAATCTCTCGAGCAGCTGCGCCCCAAGATCCGAAAGTTTCTGGTATCGGACGATTCCGTTCGCGTGGTCACCGCGCTGCGCCGCGAGGCCGATATCGAAATCCTGCTGATCCAACCGCCGCCTCCACCCGTCGAGCGGTATCGCGTTCCAGCGGGGGGCGCATCGCGCGGTCCGGCGGATGCTCCGGTCACGATCGTCGAGTTCAGCGACTACCAATGTGGGTACTGCCAACGCGCGGAAGCGACCCTACGTGAACTCGACCAGCTCTTCCCTGGAAAGCTCCGCTTCGTCTACCGGCACCTCCCCTTGGATTTTCACAAAAACGCTCTGCCGGCCGCGAAAGCCGCAGTTTGCGCCGAACGACAATCGCGCTTCTGGGACTACCACGATCTCCTGTTTGCCAATCAGCGTTCTCTTTTCGCCGCAAATCTGTTGCAGTACGCGGAACAAATTGGACTGGATTCGGCGGCCTTCCAGACCTGCCTCGAAGCCGATGGCACTCGCCAACGGATCGAAGAGGACGTAGCGGCCGCAGTGGCACTGGGGGCCAGGGCAACCCCAACCTTCTTCATCAACGGAATCTTGTTGCACGGCGCCCAGGATCTTCAGACATTTCAAAGCATTGTCGAGCGGGAACTCGCCGCGACGGATCACGCCACCCAATGAGGGGTCGGACCCTCCCCGCCAGACTGGCTTGACCCCGAGAGGTTCGAACGGCACATTCCCCTCTGGTTGGACAACTAAGGGGACGTCGGCATGTTTGGTTTGGGACCGTTGGAACTCGGAATCATCCTGGCAATCGTCGTCGTGCTCTTCGGCGCGAAGCGCCTGCCCGAACTCGGCTCGGGGATCGGCAAGGCGATCAAGAATTTCAAGAGCGGGATGTCGGGCCAAGACGAGATCGACGTGACGCCCGAAAAAGAAAGCGTCGAAGAAGGCGAGACCAAGCCCTAGGGAGCTTGCAGCGACTCCGGTTGCGGCTCTGGCCCCGCATCGCTCAGCGAGACTTCAACGCTGTCCGGAACCGCCAGCTCGGTCGGCGGTTCTGACTTCACTGTCCGGATTTGAAAATGCGAAGCCTCTTCCGGCAGCGCGACAAACGCCGCCGCAAAGGTGGCCGATTGTCCGGGACCAATTTCCTGCATCGCCAACGCTTGCGAAGCAATCAGTTGGCTCTCTTGCAGTTCGTCGACCGTCATTTCGCGCAGCAGGTTGAGTGCAACGTCGCGACCGGCAAAGGCGGGGGGCGCATCGAGCACGCGACCGTCCGCTCCGAGCAGGTTCACGTACACCGTGTGATGCAGCGCCCTGGCAGCGTTGCCGGGGTTGACGAGATCGCCGGTGACCACGTAGAGGGTTCCGGCCCGAGCGGTCTCCAAAAACTGTCCGCGAATGTTGGCGACCCGCATCTCTCCGACGCTGACGAACGCGGGGGCGCTCACGCTCCGATCGACCGATCCCGTGACACCGAGGAAGACCCCCGCCGCCAGCAGGCCGAGAATCGCGACCCAGGCCAGAGCGGAGGCAATCGCCACAATTCCGCTGGCGGGGCGGTGGCCGTCGATTCTCTTCCAGTCATTCGGTGCTTCGCGTTCTACAGGTTGCGTGTGTTCGGCGGATGTGGCGGTTTCGGGGAGCGTGTTCGTCGGCGCAGGAGGCTCCGCCGACTTTGCGCCGGGAGCCTTCGCGTCCGCATCGCCGAAGAAGTCCCATTCTTCGGGATTATCTGAGATTTCTACCTGGCTTGCGGCCGGTGTCGCGGCCGGTGTCGCGGCCGGCGGCTCGTCGGAATCGATCAAATTGGAAAAATCGTCTACCGAGCCAAAGGCCTCTTCGCGCGCTCCCGCGATACCGAGTTCGGGCTGCGATGCTTTCTCGATTTCGACCGCGGCGGGGACCGGGGGCGGGGGCGTTTCGATCGACATGTTCGAGGCGATCAGGTCGTCGGCGCCCATTTCCATCGAGTTCGAAAGCGTGCCGGCTGGCGCTTCTTCCGATTCGAAGGAGCTGGCCGCAATGGAGGCGCTCGCCTCCGGATCGGTCGTAAACGAGCGGTCGTGATCTAGATCGATCGAACCGACGTCCTGGAAATCATCCTCGAAGTCACTGGCGTCGAACTCTCCGCTATTCTCGCCGCCAGCCAAGCCGACTTCAGAAACGTCATCTTCTGAAAATTCATCTTCAGGATCGTCCTCTGCTGGCTCGTCCTCATCCAACTCGGGCGGATCTTCGTTGAATTCCCAGTTGTCATCGTCTTCGTAGTCGCCGAATTCATCTTCATCGTCGGACGCAACGCTCGTAGCCGGAGTTTCCGACTGCGGCGCGATCGGCAAATCCTGGGTGCTGCCGGGGGGTGCCAGTCCTTCGTGCGCGACGGCCTCTTCGACCACCGCCTCGACTGCGTTCACCTGGCTCTGTGAAGGATGCTGGAGGAAGAAGGCGTTCTTGCAGCGCGAGCAACGCACCCGAATCCCGTCGTCGGGAATCCGCGCCGAATCGAGCTGAAATCTCGTCCCACATTTCTTGCATTCAACGACCAAGGCATTCTCCCCAGCTTCGGTACACATTCCGCTGGTTCACGTGGGTGTTTCGGACGGACTCGCGCACCGCTTGAGCGCCGCGAGAACGGACCGGCCCCGGGCGCCCCGATTCTCCCTCAATCCGCCGCAGCTCTCCGTTTCTTTGAATCGCGGAAGCGGTGCAGGCTCGTTTGGGGCTGATCTATGATCGTACAGCGGTAATGTGCTGCGAGACTTCCCCTGGTTCGAACCGGAAGGCAAAAGATGCCGGAAACTCCTCAGCGACCCCTGCTCGATTGCAGGCTGATCGTCGTGACTGGAAAGGGCGGCTGCGGAAAGACCACCGTGGCGGCCGCCACTGCCCTGGCCGCCGCGGAGAGTGGTCGTCGTGTCGCCCTCATCGAACTGGGCCGGGACGAGCATCTCCACCGCCTGCTCGATCCCGATTCCCGGCCGGTCGGCTATGCGGGTCGCGAACTTCAGCCCTCGCTCTGGGTCTTCCACATCGACCCCTTCGAGGCCCTGGCGGAATACCTCAGCATGCAGATCGGCCTCGAGTCGCTGGTGAAACGAAGTCTGCGACATGCCACCTTCCACCAGCTGCTCGCGGCCGCCCCCGGTTGGCGAGAACTCGTGATCCTGGGAAAAATCGATCAGCTCGAGAGGCTCGGCCGAGATCGCGCTCGCCCCGAATACGATTTGATCGTGGTCGACGCTCCGGCCAGCGGCCACGGTCTGACGTTTCTCGACGTGCCGCGCGTGGTTCAGTCGGCGATCAAATCCGGCCCCCTGCGCCGCCGCGCCCGAGACATCGAGGCATTGCTTCAGGATTCGGATCGAACCCGTCTGCTGCCCGTGACCCTAGCCGAGGAACTCCCGGTGCGAGAGACTGTCGAACTCGTCGCGCGGGCGAGCAACGACCTGGGTGTGCCTCTCGATCGCGTCGTGGTCAACCGCGTGGTCCCCGCCCCCTTTGCGAAGGAGTTCGACGATCTGGAAGCCCGAATCGAAGCATTGCCAGCCGGGACGACGTTCGGATCCCTGCCCGCTCCGCGTGTGCTCGCCCACTGCTGCGCTGCGCGACGCGCCCGCTTTGAACTCAACCACGCCTACGTCTCCGAACTGGCCGAGCGGATCGCGCTTCCGATCGTTCCACTGTCCGACATCCCCGGCAGTATCGAAGCTCCGCGAGACCTCTTGCGGCTCGGACGCGAACTGCTGCGCAAATCGGGAAGCCGAGCGTGATGCCCCCTCGAAACCCCGCAGACCTCATCCGCGAGCGCAGCATTGTCGTATGCGTCGGAACCGGCGGGGTAGGGAAAACAACAGTGGCCGCGGCTCTGGCCCTGGCCGCGGCACGCATGGGACGCAAGACCCTGGTGCTGACCATTGATCCCGCCAAACGACTGGCCGACGCGATGGGGATTCGCGAACTGGGAAACGAACCCCAGCGAGTCCAGCTTCGCGAGGACGAATCCGAATTCGAGCTCTACGCCATGATGCTCGACACCAAGCGCACCTTCGATGCCGTGATCGCGCGCTTCGCCCCCGACGATGCTTCTCATCGCAGAATTCTCGACAACCCGATCTACCAGCACGTTTCCGGGGCGCTCGCCGGGAGCGGCGAATACGCGGCGATGGAAAAGGTTCTGGAAATGTCCGAATCGGGGCGCTTTGACCTCGTGGTCGTCGATACGCCACCGGCGCAACACCTGCTGGACTTTCTCGACGCACCCAAGCGACTGGTCGAGTTTCTCGACAGCCGTCTTGTCCGGTTGCTGGTGCATCCCGCGGTGACAGCGGGTCGCTTCGGTGTGCGCTTGTTTCAGCGACCGGTTCAGGGGGTGCTGCAACTCGTCGAACGCTTGACGGGCGTGGGTTTTCTCGAGGACCTCGCGGCTTTCTTGAAGGCGATCGACGACATGTCGGACGGATTCAAACAGCGGGCCAACCGAATCCAGAAAACCCTGTTGGGAAGCGATGCGGCTTTTGTCCTGGTCGCGGGGCCCGGCCGGGAATCCAGTTACAACGCCGAGCTGTTTCTCGAACACCTCGACGAAGCCCACGCCTCCGTGCAGGGAGTCGTGATCAACCGAATGCACCTGTGGCCCGGGTCGCAGCCGCCGCCGCGGGATCTCGCTGCGGGGAGAGTCGCCCGACGAGACCTCGAGCAGCTCGCGACCGCACTGGGCGATCCGGCCGCAGCCGAGGCAGCCGCCGCTGCGACCAGCGAATACGCGCACGAAGCACTCCGCGACTACGAAAACACCCGGGTCCTGTGTGGCCGTGCAGAGCGGAGCGGCTGTTTTTTTCGCATGGTGCCGGAACAGTCCCGGGACATAAGCGACCTCGAGGGTCTCAGCCAGATCGCCAGCGAATTGTTGATCGGCAGCGAGGTCGCCACATGAGCGCAGACTCAAAACGGAAACAAAGAGACGGCAAGCGTGAGAAGCGCGAAACCGACGGGTCCGTCCGACAGGCCATCGAACGCGCCGCGCACCACGCGGGGCTTGCGCTTGCCGAAGGCGTGGCGAGCGCCCGGGCGCTGCTCGACGCCGCCAGCATCGGCATGAGCGGCGAGTCGGCACAGACGCATCCACATCTCTCCGAATTCGCGCAGGCCCTGGATCAAATGACCGAGGCGCTTTCGGGAGCGACGTCCTCCCCGAATAACGCAGCCCTCTCCGCTCTGCTCGAGGCTCTCGATGCCGAGATTTCGCGCTGGGATGTTCGCTCTCGGGCGGACGATGATGCCCGCGCGGTCCTGCGCGCATTTCTCGGCCTGCGCGAATTTTTATGGGAGTTGGGCGTTCGGCCCCAGACCGCCGGGAGCGACCGGGCGTCTGCCGAGGGCGACGAGCCCTGCTCCGAAGCGAACGAGGCAGCTCCTGCAGCAGAGAAGAAGTCGCCTGACGAGTGTGTGCAGAGGACGCCAAGGGTGCAGCGCATCAAGATCGAGGGGTAGGCTCCGACCCCCTGCGCGTGCTAGTTTGACAGCTTGCAGCGGAGCCGCGGACCGCCTGGGTCCTCTCCGCGAAACCCGAGATTCCACGCCGAGTTTGGCCGAGACAGATCGAGAAACACCATGTCGATTTTGATCAAACGCTACGCCAACCGGAAGCTCTACAACACCAAATCAAGCCGCTATATCACGCTGAAGGGAATCGCCGAACTACTCGACGAAGGCGAAGAAGTTCGCGTCATCGACAACGAGACCGGCGATGACATCACTTCGATCGCGCTTTCCCAGATCCTGGTCGATTCGAAGCGTTCCAACAGTCCCCCTCCTTCGAGCTTGCTCTCACAGATCATGGAACGCGGCGGCGACGCCCTGTACGACGTGCTGAAAAAAGGCGTGGGTGACGCCAGCGAAAACTTGGAAGAGATCCAGGACCGTTTTCGGCGCATCATCCAGGGACCCCATTCGGAAGCGCGGCCCGACGGGGACAAAGATGCCCAATCGCAGCAGGAAAACGCTTCGGGCGGAGAGCGGCGCGGCTTGGGAGATTGGATTGCCTATGCATCTCCGGACCTCGACGCCGCGGTCCAAAGCGCCGTCGAACGCGTCTTCAAGCTTCTCGACCTGCCCCGACGCAAAGACGTAGAGGCGCTCAATCAAAACCTCGAACGCGTGGCTCAAGCCGTGCGCGATCTCGAAAAAGCTTTTGCCAATTCGCCGAGCCAACAACCGGCCCGAGATGAAGGGCGGGGAGATTCGGCGCAGGAGCGCTAGCGGCCTGCTAACAGGCTGCTAGAGCCAAGTCGAGGATCGCGCTTCGAGTCCGCGTTCAACCAGGCGTTGGACTTCTTCGCGCAGTGCCTCCGTGAGATGGGAGACGGAGACATCGTCGTTGGCCGCGTCAGGTTCCAGTTCGAGCAACGAGATGGGTTCGCCGATCGTGATCACCCACTTGGACGGCAGCGGTAGCAGGCCGAGTGGCCCGAGCAGCGGAAAGGTCGGCGTGATGGGCAATACTGGCAGGCCGAGATCCCGGGATGCCAGTCTTCCCAGGGTAGACGTGTCGCCGAGCCGCGGGTAAGCCTCTTCTGCGCCGACGATGCCCACCGGAACCAGTGGAATTCGATTTTCGATCGCCGCTCGAATCGCGCCACCCCGTCCGAAGCGACCCACCTGGTAGCGATCGCGAAAGGAACGCGCCGCGCCGCGCGCGCCTTCGGGAAAAACGACTACTGAATGGCCTCGGGAGATCAGCTGATCGAGGTTCTCGCGGCAGGCCCGTACCCCGCCTACCCGAGCCAGCTGTGCCTGGGCAAACGGGAGTCGCAACAGCTCGTCTTCGACCAGGAATCGCGGCCGCTCGAGTTGCACAGGACTTCGATCAATTGCGTGGGACAGCATCATCCCGTCCCAGGGCAGCAGCCCCGAGCGGTTGGAAACGAACAGCACGGGGCCCTTGCTCGGAAGCGACTCATCTCCCGTCAGTTGGACGCGCCAGTAGCGTTCATAGAGGAAATCGAATAGTGGCTGGAGTCGTTTGAGATAATCCGCCTCCATGCCAAAGTCATCCACCCCGGGGTATTGCTCGACCATGCCGAGGATGCCGACCCACCGGCGCAACTCATCGAACAACGCTCCCCACTCGGTCCCGCTGCCGGCTTTTCGCTGCGGGTCGGGCGCGCGACGCTGCTGGGAGCGAATCTCGTCTCCCAAGCCGGTGAGTGCCTTTCGCAGTTGCTCGATCTGTGGAGCCGCATGCTGGCTTCGCTCGTCTCGCTGAAATCCTGTGGGTCGCGCAGAGTCGTCGGGAGTCATCTTCCTCGAATCCTCGGGCTAACGCGCACTTCCTATCGATAGTGCTGCAGTCTCCGGGAACTCACCATCGCAGACCAGGCTTCCTGGCTCGTGTAGGCGAGCGGGCCGAATTCTGTCCGAAGGCGTTCTCCAGACGCGACCCATATGTATTTCAGGTAGTCGTAAAATCCGTCCTCAGAATCAGCGCTGCTGAGGGCAATCGGCGCTCCCGGGATACGGGAGAGCAATATCCTGGGAAGTGAGACATTGCGTTTGCCCGCCAGGCGGAGATACCCCGAAAGCGGCAGTACGCCCTCGCCCACTACGTTGAAGACTCCCGGATGAGACTCGAAAATCGCCGCCTCGAGCACCGCCAGCAAATCATCTTCGTGCACGAACTGCAGCAGCGGGTCGTAACCCAGGAGCGTGGGGACCCACTGCGCCTCGAAGAAACGCACGATGGGATCGACGAATTGCGGCCCCATGATCCAACAGTGACGCAATACGGTGACGCTGCAAGCGGGCGTCGATTTGCGGTAGCGTTCGACAGCGCGCTCGACCTGCACTCGATTCGAAATCCAGTGCGCGCCGGCGTGACCGCGGAGCGGTGCGTCTTCGCAGAGTTGATGGGCGTTCTCGAGACGCGGGCCGTAGCACATGGTGGTAGAGGGAATGACGAGCTTGCCGACGTTGGCCTCGGCACAGGCGTTCAAAATTTCCAGGCTGCCCGAAACCTCGATCTCGTGATCGGCATCGCGATTTGCGCTCGGCACTTCCTTGAACGCCAGATGGACGACCACATCGACCTGTTCCTTGCAGAGAATTTCCGCGATGTGCGCGCCGATCCCCGGCTGGGTCAAATCCACTCGATGAAAATGGATCAGCGGCGCGGGATTCGGCGGATCGTGGGAGTCCAGGCCGACAATCCGCAGCGGACCTGGACGCGCCGCCAGCCGGTCGATCAGCCGTCGGCCGAAGTAGGTGTCGATCCCTGTAAAGGCAATGCTGCGCGGTGGTTCCACGGGCCTGTCTCTCCCGTCCCCAGGAGCATTCGAGACTAGTCCCTCGACGCTCTCCTTCTGTCAGATACCATCCCTTGCCATGGACGTCACGCGACGAATCGGCGTGATCGAAGACCCTCGATTTCAGACCCATACGGCCCCGGATGGCCATCCGGAAGCCGCCGCCCGAATGGTCGCGGTGGGACAGGCCTTGAGCGCTTGGGAGAAGCGCTCGCCGGGCTCGATCGAGCGCATCGAGCCCCGCCTCGCGAGCGACGAGGAAATCCTCAGCGTCCACACCCTCGACCATCTGCACCGGGTCGAGGCGGCGGTCGCTCGGGCTCCGACGCACCTGGACGCCGATACTTTCGTGTCAGCCGAGAGCTTGAACGTCGCCCTGCTTGCGGCCGGGAGCTGTGTGGATTTGGCCATGCATGTGGCTCGAGCTGAACTGGATTCTGGTTTTGCGGCCTTGCGCCCCCCCGGCCACCACGCGGAATCCGATCGCGCGATGGGCTTCTGCCTCTTCAACAGCGTCGCGATCACGGCGCGCGCACTTCAGCAAGTCGCTGGAATTGAAAAGGTTTTAATCCTCGACTGGGATGTCCACCACGGCAACGGCAGCCAGCACAGCTTCGAAGACGATCCCTCGGTCCTCTACATGTCTACCCATCAGTTTCCCTTCTACCCGGGCACTGGTGCTGCCGGAGAGGTGGGGATCGACCGGGGACGCGGTGCGACCGTGAACATCCCCATGCCACCGGGCTGTGGAGACTACGAATACATCGGCGTCCTCACGCGTTTGTTCGCGCCGATCGCGATCGAGTTCGATCCGGACTTCATCCTGATTTCCTGCGGCTTCGACGCCCATCAAGCAGACCCCCTCGGATCGATGCAGCTCAGTGCAGCGGGCTTTCTGGGCATGACCCAGATCGTCAGAGAAGTGGCGGAAACCGTCTGTGGAGGCAGAATCGTGTACATCCTCGAGGGTGGGTACTCCGCGTCGGGTCTCTTTGAAGGAACCACAGCGGTGCTGGAAGGGATGCTCGCAGCCGATCTCGAACGCGCGACGCCGCCCCCCGCAGCGGCGCCCAGGGAAGGAAGCAACTTGAACCAGATCGCCTCCCTGGTTTCGCAGGCACATTCCGAGACCTACTCGAGCATCAGCCCGAGCCGCAGTGTTCACTCGTAGCGGAGCACCCTTCGGAAAATGACCGAATTCAGTAGTCTAAATGTTGTGTATCGTGGCGAGACATCGTTTGACGCAGAAGTTTTTTTAAGAAAGTGGATCAAAGTAGATTCAAAGGGTTACAAAGTGGTTTCAAGTGGCTTAAGGTGGGGTCCGCATCACGGAGGTAGCGAACTGACGGAGTAGGAATCCCAACATGTTTCGTGGCCGGCACGATCACACTATAGACGCAAAGGGACGGCTCAAAATCCCGACCGGCTTTCGAAACGAAATCCTGCGACGCAGCGAGAAACCTCCGATTTTGACGAACTACAAGAACTACCTGGCGCTCTATCCCTACGAGGACTGGCTAGTGATTGAGCAAAACCTGCAGGCAAAGTCGAGACTCCAACCCGACGTCATAGCGTACACACGCTTCGTGATTTCCGGGTCGACCGAATGCCCCATCGACAGCCAGGGACGTATTCTCGTGCCGCCCTCAATGCGGTCGCACGCCATGCTCAAGAGCAAGGTCACGATCGCAGGCGTACTCGACTGCATCGAGATCTGGGACACACAACTCTTTGAAACAACAAAGCTCGAAACAATGAGCCGGCTCGAGGAGATTCAGCTCTCGGTGGACGGAAGTCCTCCGAGCTAGGGAAACACAGGTGGGGGACAGGAAGAGCTCGCTCTTCCTGTAGAGAGGCTGGGGTGTCCTGGGACACCCATCGTGATTTGGCGTGGTTACTGGGGGGTACGCGCCATTTCACGGGTGACCCAGGGCCCCCAGCACCTCTCCACCCGGAAACAGGTTTTCCCCAATCCCGGTGCAGGCGGGAGGCAAGCGGCTCTCGTAATGACTGACTTCGAACACCGCCCCGTTCTCCTCGACGAAAGCCTCCACCAACTCAATCTCACCCCGGGTGCAACGATCGTGGACGGAACCCTCGGTGGCGGGGGGCACGCCGGTGCGATCCTCGAACGGACCTCACCCGACGGAATCCTGATCGGCCTGGACCTCGACCCCGAAGCGCGCAACGCGGCCCGGGCTCGGCTCGCTCGCTTTGGCGAACGGCTGCGGACAGTGCCGGCCTCGTTTCGCAAGCTCGAAATTGTCCTCGAGGAACTCGAAATCGACCATGTCGACGGCGTGTTGTTCGATCTCGGCGTCTCTTCCCATCAGCTCGACTCCACGACCCGCGGCTTTCGCTTTTCACACGACGCATCTCCGCTGGACATGCGCATGGACCCGGAGTCGGGCAATACCGCCGAGCAGCTGCTGAGAACCGCCAGCGCCGAGCAGCTGCAAAACTGGTTTCAGAACTACGGCGAGCTTCCCGGCTCCAAGCGCCTGGCCCAGGCCATCGTCGAAACCCGCAAGGACGCGCCGATCAAGACCAGCGCCGATCTTCTGCGGGTGATCCAGCAAGCTCGAATCGGTCGGGGGCGCTCGCACAACCCGGCCACTTTAGTTTTTCAGGCCCTACGCATCGCGGTCAACGATGAGCTGGGTGCATTGCGCGACGGCCTGGATGCAGCAATACGGGTCCTCCGACCTGGGGGTCGCCTGGTGGTGATCGCGTACCACTCTCTCGAAGATCGCATTGTGAAGCACTCTATGCGCGTGGCGGCAAAGGGATGCACCTGTCCACCTGCCACGCCGATTTGCATTTGTGGCGGGAGGATCACGTTGCGCGTCATCACCAGGCGACCCATTCAACCCAAAGCCTCTGAGATCCAGATCAACCCTCGCGCGCGCTCGGGTAAATTGCGCGCGGCAGAGCGCATTGGGGAAGCGGCATGAACATCGCCGATCCCATCAGCGCCTGGATGCGCGCCGTGGCCGGGCTCAACCGGAGCGATACCGGGCACTCGAACCGTCTCGACTTGATCGGAGTCGACATGGCCCGATGGAGCGAGACCCGGCGAAATCAAACTCTCGTACCCGCGATTGCCGCGGTTGTGATCGCGGCACTATTTCTGGTGGGCTTGAGGATGGACGTCGTGCGCATGAGCTACGCCAGCGCCCAGGCCGTCAGCCTCGAGCAAGAATTGCTCGATGAAAAACGCAACATCACTGTCCAACTCCTGCGCCTGCGCGAGCCCAAATTGCTGAGCGAGCGAGCGGCGGCGCTGGGTTTTGCAAAGCCCGACCGCGTGATCACGCTTTCGACGCGATTCGACTTCGATGCAGCCCCGGTGGGCGCTGAGCCTCGACCATGAGAGGGGCAGAATTGGGGGCCGCCGGTCGCAGGGTCGCCTTGCTCCGGGTCGTCTTTCTCGCGCTCTTCGTCGTACTCGCCGCCCGCGCTGCCCACCTCACGGTGGTCACCAGCCGCGGTGAAATTCGCGCCAAGGGACAGCTCGAAGGCGTGATCGTGCTGCCCGCGATGCGCGGCCAGATCGTGGATCGCAACGGGATCGAACTGGCCCTCACCCTGCACGCGCCGTCCATTTACGTGCGACCGCGCGACTTCGACGGAAATCGAGCGAATCTCGCCGCGCTGGCCAGGGCCATGGGCAGCAAGACCAGCAGCCTCGCTCGCCGCTTGCAAGAACGCGAACGCTTCACCTTTGTCGGCCGTTGGGTCAGCGAGAAGGTCGCCGAGCGGGTCAAGGCGCTCAACCTGCCCGGGGTTGGCATCGTGCTCGAACCGCGACGCGCCTACCCGGCCGACGAACTCGCGGGGTCCGTCCTCGGATTCGCAAACATCGATGGCGAGGGAGTTCGCGGCATCGAACAACAAGAAGACCAATGGCTGCGCGGCACTCCGATCCGCACCCCGGTCGAACGAGACGCCCGGGGACAATTGATGACGCGCGAATCCATTGCACCCCTTTCCTCTTCCGGGGGCGACGTCGCCCTGACGATCGACCTGGCCATGCAGGCCGAGGCGGAAACGGCCCTGCGCAACGCGATCAAGAAGAGCGGTGCAAAGGGCGGCTGTGTCATCACCTACGATCCACTCAGTGGAGAAATCCTGGCGCTGGCCGAAGCTCCAGGCTTCAGCCCGAACGACTTTCGTACGGTCAAGTACAGCGAAACGCGCTCGCCGGCCTTTCAGGATGCGGTTGAGCCGGGTTCAGTGCTCAAGGCGTTTTTGGTCGCTGCCGCACTGGACGCCGGTGCGATCGGCCCGGAACAGCGCATCGACACGGGTGACGGGAGTATGAAAATTCCGGGCATGACGATCCGCGATCATCGGCCCTATGGCGTGATCGATCCGACCGGGGTGCTCAAATTTTCGAGCAACGTCGGTGCGGTTCAAATTGCTGTACTGCTCGGGCGCGAGGAATATCATCGGGCGCTGCTGCGCTTCGGATTTGGGAAGAAAACCGGAAGCGGCTTCCCCAGCGAATCCAGTGGCCTGCTGCGAGCCTGGCAGGACTGGAAACCCGTCGATCAAGCAACCGCGGCCTACGGACAGGGACTCGGAGTGACGGCGATTCAACTGGTCGCCGCCATGGGCGTACTCGCCGGAGATGGAATGCTGCGCACCCCACATCTGGTGTCGGCGCGGCGGGAGGCGGGGGGGAAATGGCGGAGTGTGGCGAACCATAAGCCGAAACCGGTAATCAGCCGAGCGGTGGCGACCCGGACCCTGAAGATGCTCGAATCCGTGGTGAGCGCAGAGGGAACCGGTCGCAAAGCTGCACTCAGAGGCGTGCGGGTCGCGGGCAAGACCGGCACGGCCCAGAAGCTCGACACCAAGCGAGGCCGATACTCGAAGACCCGTTACACCGCCTGGTTCATGGGTGCCGTTCCGGCCGACGATCCGAAGCTGGTCATCGTCGTGATGCTCGACGAACCCAAGGGGCGCGCCCACGGTGGAGGCGACGTGGCGGCGCCACTGTTCGCAAGCGTTGCCGCCGGCCAACTCGCTCGACTTGGAATCGTCACACGCCCCGAACCCATTCCGGCCCTGCGCCGAGTGAAGACGATTCCGGAAATGCTCGCCAAGTCCAAGGCTAAGTCCAAGACTATGTTCAAGCCAAAGGCGGCCAAGCCCAAGTCCAAGACCGTCACCGCGAGCCGAGCGAAGATCGAGCCCGCGCGAGCGCCGACTGCAAGGCCAGCTGCGGTATCGGCGCCTCCGAAGCGCGCACTCGCGACACAACAGAGCGACGATCCCGTCTTGATACCCAACTTCCGCGGCGAAACCCTCGAGTCGGTTCGCCGAATGGCGGCCCACAACAAACTCAACCTCGAGATCAGGGGAACCGGTCTCGCGATCGATCAGCGCCCCACTCCGGGCACCATTGTGATGGGCTCTCAGCGGCAGGTTCTCGTATCGTTCAGCAATGGGGGCCGCGAAAGCTGATGCAGCTATCGAACCTGCTCGCAGCCCTGCCGGACGAACTCGCGACCTCCCAGCAGTTTGGCGCCGAAGCCGAACGCGACCCGTTGATTCGCGGCATTACCTACGACTCCCGCAAGGTTTCCCCGGGCGATCTGTTCATCGCGCTGCGCGGCAGCGTGAGCGACGGCCACGACTACCTCGAACGCGCCATTGCCCTGGGTGCGGTGGCGCTCCTGCTAGAAGCCGCCCCGGACAAAAAGCTCCCTGCAGGCTGCACCGCGGCTGTGGTTCCCGATACCCGACGGGCCCTGGCGCACATCGCCACGCGATTCTTCGGCGAACCCAGCAAGGAAGTCACACTGATCGGCATTACCGGAACCAACGGCAAGACCAGCACGAGTTACCTGGTGGAGTCGATCCTCGCCAAAGCCCACAAATGCACCGGCCTGATCGGAACTGTCGAGGTGCGCTTTGCAGGGGTTGCACAACCCGCAGTCAACACCACGCCCGAGAGCCTCGACCTCCAGAGCATCCTGCGCCGCATGCGCACCCAAAACGTGGACAGCGTCGTGATGGAGGTTTCCTCTCACGGGCTCAAACTCGAACGAGTTTGCGGTTGCGAGTTCCAGGTCGCGGCCATCACGAACGTCACCCAGGACCATCTCGACTTTCATGGCGACATGGAATCGTATCTCTCGTCCAAGTTGTTGCTCTTTGGACGCTATCTCGCGAGGGATGGCACGGCGGTGGTCAACCTGGACGATGCGAGCGCGTCACGGTTCATAGACGCCGCGCGCGCTGGTGGGGCCCGAGTGATCCAGGTTACGCGCAATCTGGATCTCAACGCCGAAGTAAAGCTGTTGAACGCTGACGTCACGCTCTCGGGAAGCCACGTTCAGCTCGCACTGCCTTCGGGAGTTTGCGATTTTGAGTTGCCATTGGTCGGTGACTTCAATCTCGAAAACCTGCTCGTCGCGTGTGGCATCTGCGTGGCACTCGACATCGCACCGGAGATCATCGCCGAGGGAGTTGCCGCCTGCCCCCAGGTTCCCGGCCGCATGGAAGTCGTGGGCGCAGAGCTTGCGAACGCGCCGACCGTGATCGTCGACTATGCCCATACACCGGACGCAGTGGAAAAGTTGTTGACCGCGATTCGACCCCTTTCGGAGGGTCGCCTGATCACCGTCTTCGGCTGCGGTGGCGACCGCGACCGCAGCAAGCGCCCTTTGATGGCCGAGGCAGTGGCGCGCCACAGCGACCGTACCCTCGCGACCAGCGACAATCCGCGCACCGAGGACCCGCTGGCCATTCTCAACGACGTCGAAAAGGGCCTCGGCCAACTCGACCGCGTCGAGCCCGAAGCGCTGGACGCGAACGAGCGATCCTATGCCGTGGTTTCCGACCGCCGCGAAGCGATCGCTTACGCGATGTCGATTGCTCGTCCCGAAGACACCGTCATTCTGGCGGGCAAGGGACATGAGGACTACCAGATTATCGGCAGTACAAAGCTGCCCTTCGACGACCGCGAAGAAGCGCGCAGCGCGCTCCGCAAGTGGGAGACTGCATGAGCACTCGCTACACCGCTGCCGACGTTGTGACCTGGTGCGGAGGCACGCTATTGCAAGGATCGCCCGACGCCCCGCTGTCGGGACTGTCGATCGATTCCCGCAGCATCGAGTCCGGACAGCTATTCGCAGCGATCGTCGGCCCCAATCACGATGCCCACGGATACCTCTCCCAGGCGATCGGCGCCGGCGCCGGCGGACTTCTCGTCGAAGCGGGTCGCGAGGCCAACTGGGGCAATGCGAGCGACCTGCCCGTCATTGCGGTTCCGAACACCACTCGCGGCATCGGAGATCTCGCAGCGGGTCATCGGCGCGGCTTCAATGGCACGCTGGTCGCCTTGACGGGCAGCAGCGGAAAGACCACGACCAAGGAGATGACCGCGTCCGTGCTCGAAAGCGAGGGCCCGTGTCTCAAAAACCGAGGCAATCTGAACAACGACTACGGCGTCCCCTTGACCTTGCTGTCCCGGGAAGAAACGCACCTGCGCGCGGTGATCGAAATGGGCATGAACCATCGAGGTGAAATTGCGCGACTCGCCGAAATTGCCCAACCCGACATCGGGCTCGTCATCAATATCGGGACGGCACACATCGAATACCTCGGCAGCCAGGCGGAGATCGCCGCAGAAAAGGGAGATCTCTTCGCCGCCCTGCCTGCAGAGGGTCGTGCCGTTGCCAATTGGGACGACGCCAACGTGCGCCAGCAGTCCCAGCGCGCAGCGTGTGATGTCGTGTCCTTTGGCATGGATCCCGAAGCCATGGTGCGCGCCGAAGATGTGCGATTTGATCCCGAGGGACTCTTTCACTTCACGCTGGCTACCCATCGAGGAATTGCGGAGGCTCGCGTCTGCGGTCTCGGCAGTACGACCGTGATCAACGCGCTGGCCGCAGCAGCCACGGGCATTGCTTGTGGCCTCGAACCCTCGGCCGTGGCCCGGGGACTCGCAGACTACCGCGGCATCGAGGGACGTATGAGCAAGAAGTCATTGCACGGCAACGTCACCTTGATCGACGACTCCTACAACGCAAATCCTCAGTCGATGAACGCGGCGATCAAGAGCCTCGCCGATCTCCGGGGCAGCGGCCGCGCCGTCGCAGTTCTGGGTGAGATGGCCGAATTGGGCGATGCCGCAGAACAAGCCCATCACGATGCGGGCAAACTGATCTACCAAGCGGGGGTCGCAATGCTCCTCACCGTGGGAGAGGGCGCGCAGGGCATCGCCAAAGGTGCGGTATCCGCCGGCATGCCGATCCAACATGTCCACTGCTGCGGTACCCATGAAGCGGCCGTCAGCATCCTTACAAGTTCGTCACAAGAAGGCGATTGGATTCTCGTCAAGGGTTCCCGCGCCTCCAAAATGAATCGAGTCGTCGAGATGCTCGCCAACGAGGAGTCAAGCTAAATGTTGTATCACCTCCTCTATCCACTCGCCGACGTGTACGGCGGCTTCAACGTCGTGCGCTACATCACCTTCCGCACCGCTGCGGCAACGCTGACATCGCTGTTCATCTGCTTTGTGATCGGCCCCTGGCTGATCCGAAGGCTCGCAGCGCTTCGCGTCGGCCAACCCATCCGAGAGATCGGACCGGATCATCAATCCAAGGAAGGCACGCCGACCATGGGCGGGCTGCTGATCCTGTTCTCGATACTCGTCTCCGTACTGCTCTGGAGCGAACTCGACAATCGAATGGTCTGGATCCTGATCTCACTCACCGGGGGCTACGCGATCCTCGGTTTCATCGACGACTACAAAAAAGTGAAGCATGGCAGCAGTGCCGGAGTCTCCGCGCGCATGAAGATCGTCTGGCAGGTGGTCCTCGCACTCGGCGTCGCAGTAGCGATCTATACCGACCCGAACTTCGACAAGGAAATCGCGGTGCCGTTCTTCAAGAACTTCACCCCGAACCTCGGCATCTTCTACGTACCGCTGGCGGTCTTCATCATCGTAGCCACAAGCAACGGCGTCAATCTCACCGACGGACTCGACGGTCTGGCCATCGGGCCCGTGATGATCACCGCGGCGACCTTTCTGATGCTTTCCTATGCCGCCGGCCACGCGGGGATCGCCGAGTATTTGAACATCAAGCACGTCTCCGGTGCCGGGCAGCTCGCGATCTTCTGCGGTGCCATGGTTGGGGGCGGACTCGGTTTCTTGTGGTTCAACACGTCTCCGGCGGAACTCTTCATGGGCGATGTCGGCTCCCTGGCTCTCGGAGGCGCACTCGGAACCATCGCAGTATTAATCCGTCAGGAGATCTTGTTGGCGGTGGTGGGAGGCATCTTTGTCGTGGAGACCATCTCCGTGATCATTCAGGTGGCCTCGTTCCAGCTCACCGGGAAGCGTGTCTTTCTGATGGCACCGATCCACCACCACTTCGAGAAACTCGGCTGGGCGGAACAAAAGATTGTAGTTCGCTTCTGGATCATCTCGATCATTCTCGCGCTGGTAGCGCTTTCGTCGCTCAAGCTCCGCTGAACTGGCGGGCAAGTTCGACGTGGATGATCCGGGACGATTCCGGAGTGATGGACTGCTTTGCGCGGTGAGGAGCACCGGGTCGGCATGGACCTGTCGGGAAAAAAAGTTTTGATATTGGGGCTTGGAATTTCGGGAACCAGTGCGGCGAATTTTTGCGCCGCAAAGGGAGCCCTGGTGCTCGCCGCCGACGAGGCGCCAGCATCAGAGATCAGCGGCTTCGACGCCCTGGCACCGGGTATCGAGACCGTAACCGGAACCGCGCTGCCGGATCCCGCCGACTTTGATCTCGTCGTGCCCAGCCCCGGGATTCCCAACGCACGATACGCCGAGCGCGCTCGTGCGGTCGCGGGGGACATCGAACTCGCCGGGCAGTTTCTCGAGATTCCGATCGTGGCCGTCACGGGCACCAATGGAAAGTCGACCACGGTGCGTCTCATCGAAGCGATGTTGCAGGGCGCAGGGCTGCGGGCCAGGGCGGCCGGCAATCTCGGCACCCCGGCGCTTTCGCTCGTCGGCGAACCCCTGGATGCCGCGGTGCTCGAAGTCTCGTCGTTCCAGCTCGAGGCCGTCGAACACTTTCGTCCCCGGGTGGCGGTCGTCTTGAACATCAGCCCGGACCACCTGGATCGACACGGCGACTTCGAAGCCTATCGCCGGGCCAAGCTGCGCATCGTCGAACGACAGGGGCCCGACGACGTGGTGATCCTCAATTTCGATGATCCCGTGACCCGCGAGTTTGAAAATCGCTGCGAGGCGCAGATCTGGGGCTTCAGCCGACGGCAACCGGTCGAGAACGGCGTCTGCCTCGATGCCGGCGTCGCCTTGATTCGCGACGGCAAACAGGTCCGGCGCGTTTCCATCGACGGCCTGCGCCTTGCCGGCGTGCACAATCTCGAAAATGTTCTCGCTGCCCTCGCCGCGGTCACGGCGCTGGGGGTCGATCCCAGTCGCGCGATCGGCGCGGTGCTCGACTTCCCTGGCCTGCCCCATCGCTCTGAGTACGTTGCATCCGTTTCGGGAGTGACCTTCATCAACGACTCAAAGGCCACGAACCCGGGCGCCGCCGTTCGCTCGCTCGAAGGCTTCGACTCACCGGTGGTCTGGATCGCCGGGGGCCGGGACAAGGGGCTCGACTTCGCGGAACTCGCGGACATGGCGGCCGCGCGGGTGAAGTCTGCGCTGTTCTACGGCGAGTCCGCAGGGCTCCTGGCAGAGGCCCTCGCCGGCCGCATCGATGTACGTCGAGTCGAAGATCTGGCCGAAGCTGTCGCGCTGGCGGCAACGATCGCGCAATCGGGTGACACCGTACTGCTGGCGCCCGCCTGCGCGAGCTTCGATCAATTCAAGAGCTTCGAAGACCGCGGCGATCACTTTCGTCTCGCCGTCCGCGCTATCGCACAGACCGAACAGACCGCGCAGGAGACAAAAAACTGATGGGTGTCCGCGAAGCGCGCAGAAGCAGAAACGGACGAATCACCGCAGCGGCCGGCCGCGAGAGTGCGATCTCCCACTCGCACATCGACAGTGGGCTCTTGCTCTCCGCACTGGTGCTGGTCGGGATCGGTGTCGTGATGAGTTACAGCACCACAGCACCGCTCTCCATCGACCAAACCATCCCACCGCTCTTCGTACACCACATGACCGCTCTTGCGATCGGGCTAATGACCGCAACCGCGGCGGCTTTCGTACCGCTCGTCATGTGGCACCGAATCGCGCTACCGATCTGGATCCTGGGCGTCCTGATGTTGTTCGCCACCTTCTTGTTCGGCGTAGAGGTCAATGGAGCGCAGCGTTGGCTCGCGATCCCGGGTACGGGTATCCGCTTTCAGCCCGTTGAGCCCGTCAAGTTTGCAACCCTGCTCGCGGTCGCCGCGATCATCGCGCCCCAGGACGGCCGCACTCAACTCAGCCGCGGGCGCGCACTCGCCGCAATCGGCGTCGCACTGCCCGCAATCTTGTTTCTTCTCATGCAGCCCGATCTCGGCAATGCGATCTTGCTCGCAGCGCTGGTCGCAATGCTCCTGATCGTGGCGGGCATTCCTCTCCGGACCCTGGTGGCACCTGGACTCGTGGCCTGTCTCGGAATTGCGACCTATATCGCCTTCAACCCCTACGCGATGCGCCGGGTGGTCGCCTTTCTCGATCCCTGGAAGGATCCCCAGGGTGCGGGCTTTCAACTCGTTCAGTCGTTCATCGCGTTCAACCAGGGCGGTTTTTTCGGCGTCGGCCTGGGCAACGGCAGACAAAAACTCTTCTACCTCCCCGAAGCCCACACGGATTTCATTCTTTCCCTGGTCGCCGAAGAACTCGGACTGGTCGGCATTCTCGTGGTGCTCGGCGCATTCGCCGCATTGCTGATCTCTGGAACTCGAATCGCCCGACGCGCCAATTCACGCTTCGCCCTGCTGATGGCGTTCGAAACGACCTGTCTGCTCGCAGTCCCGGCGATCGTGAACGCGGCGGTGGTGATGGGCATGCTGCCGACCAAGGGACTCACGCTGCCATTTCTCTCGTACGGGGGAACCTCCCTCGTAATCTGTTGCACGATCCTGGGGGTCCTGCTCGGAATCTCTCGCCAACGCGGTCCCGCCATCATCGTCAGCAATCGGCGGCGCAGTCCGGGGGGCGGCGTATGACGCTTTCCTGGGTCATCGCCGGCGGCGGCACCGGGGGTCATGTGACCATGGCGATCGCCCTGGCCGAAGCGCTGCAGCGTCGGGGCGAACGCGTCCTCGTACTGGGTTCACAAAGCGGGCTCGAGACCGAACTCGTCCCCAGCGCCGGATTCGAACTGGTCGCGTTGTCGAGTCGACAGGTGGTGGGACGCGGGGTGCTCGGGAGTTTGTTCGGGGCACTTTGGATCGTGGCCGCAGCCTTCTCCGCCAGGCGCGCGCTCAACAAGTGCGGGGCGGACGCAGTGATCTCGGTCGGGGGATACGCGGCCATGCCCTCGCTGTTGGCCGCCATCTGCATGAGAATTCCGATCGCGCTGGTCGAACCCAACGCGATTCCCGGGCGAGTCAATCGCTTGACCGCGCGCTTTGCACGTCTCGTCTTTCCGGGCTTCGAGATCACGGCAAAACGTCTCGCAGTGGAGTCGCGCAGTCACTCGCTCGGCGTACCGTTGCGCGAGTCGTTGATCGAGGCTTTCGATCGCGAAGATGAGCGGCGCGCCGCGACCGCACCTTTTCGACTGCTCGTATTCGGAGGCAGCCAAGGCGCCCGCCAAATCAACGAGGCCATGATGACGGCCGCTCCGGGTCTCGCGGAACTCGAGGTCGAGGTCTTCCACTCAGCGGGGAAAGCCGATCGAGATCGCGTCGCCGAGAGCTACGAAAAGGCCGGGGTGAGGGCCGAGACCGTAGCCTTCGAATCCGACCTCCCCGCTCGCTACCGCTGGGCTGACATCGCCATCTGTCGCGCCGGGGCACTCACGATCGCCGAACTCGCCCTGTCGGGTCTCCCCGCCCTGCTCGTTCCCTATCCCTACGCGGCCGACGATCACCAGACGGCAAACGCAGTGGAACTCGAAAACATCGGCGCGGCTCTCAGGCTTACCGGTCTCGAGGAGCCCGTGGCGGGTGGCGAGCGCGTGGTATCGGCATTGCGGAATATCTTTTCGGACCCGACGCGACTCGTCGCCATGGGAACCGCGGCGCGCAGCATGGCCCACCCCCAGGCTGCACGCGAAATCATCGAAACCTGCACGGCGGAGATGTTCTCCGCGACTGTGACCGCAAGCGCTGGGAATACGGGGGGCCCGTCCACGTGAAACACCGCGTGCGACACATGCACTTCGTGGGAATCGCTGGGGTCGGCATGTCCGGACTCGCCGAACTGATGCACAGCCGGGGCTACGAAGTCAGCGGTTCGGATCTCACGGGCGGCCGCATCGTCGATCATCTGAAGCAGCTGGGGATTGCGGTTGGGGTAGGCCATAGCGCGGAACGGGTTCGCGATGCGGATGTCGTGATCCATTCGACCGCGATCGATGCCCAGAACGCCGAACTCGTGGAAGCCAGACGCCGCGGAATTCCGGTCATCCGGCGCGCCGAAATGTTGGCGGAAGCCATGCGAGGGATGCAGGGCATTGCGATCGCTGGAACCCACGGCAAGACGACCACCACCGCACTGATCGCCCATCTACTGGTCCAGGCCAAACTCGACCCGACCGCCCTGGTCGGAGGTCGGCTTCAGGGTCATCCCGGCCGCACGGAAGGGGCGATCATCGGCGGCGGCGATTGGCTCGTGACCGAAGCGGATGAGAGCGACGGCTCATTCCTCGAACTGTCACCGTGCATCAGCGTCGTTACCAATATCGACGCGGACCACCTCGACCACTACGGGAAGATGGAAATCCTCGAAGCCGCGTTCCTTCGTTTCGCGCGCAACATCCCCTTCTGGGGCCTGTGCGTCGTGTGTTCCGATCATCCTCGTGTGCGCTCGCTTTCTCGGCAACTCAGCGGCCGGGTACTCCGCTACGGAACACAAGAGGGCGCAGAACTCCGAGCCCGAGACCTGGTGAGCGACGCCATGGGCATGCGCTTTGGCGTCGAGCGAGGGGGTTCGCAACTCGGCGAGGTCGAACTCCCGCTGCCCGGAATCCACAATGTCGAAAACGCCCTGGCGGCCTTGGGCGTGGCCCTCGAAGTCGGCGTTCCGTTCGCCCAGGCGGCCGCTGGCCTGGCGAGCTTCCGCGGCGTGGCTCGCCGCTTTGAAGACAAGGGAAGCGTCGGCGGCGTGCGAGTGATCGACGACTACGGACATCATCCGATCGAAGTCCGGGCCACTCTCCGCGCCGCGCGCGCACTCCATTCGGGCCGAATCGTCACGATCTTTCAGCCCCACCGCTTTTCGCGAACCCGAGACTGCATGGACGAGTTCAGCCACGCATTTGCGGATTGCGATGTGTTGATCGTGACCGACACCTACGCGGCGGGTGAGTCGCCGATCCAGGGCGCGTCGGCGAGCGATCTCGCGCGCGATATCCAGAAGGCCGGTCATCCGGATGTTCGCTATATGGATCGCTTCGCAGACATCATCGATGCCCTGCAAGCTTCGCTCAAGAGCGGAGACCTCGTCCTCACCCTGGGTGCAGGAGACGTCACTCAACTCGGGCCCAGGCTGCTCGAACGACTGCGTACGGGGGCGTCGACGTGATGGAACAGCGGGCCCAAGAAGCGTTGGTGCAGTTGCTCGGAGAGCGAATCTCCTTCGATGTTCCCATGTCCCGCCACACTTCCCTGCGCATTGGCGGTCGGGCAGACGCGGTCGCAGCACCGGCGAGCGCTGACGAAACCGCTGCCCTGCTCCGGATCTGCCATCGCTTCCGGCTCCCTCACACGGTGCTGGGCAACGGATTCAATACGCTGGTGCTCGACGGCGGGATCGAAGGAGTCACGCTCTTGACCAACAAGCTGCGCAGTCTGGAAGAACGCCCGGGCGGAGGCTTACGCGCCCAGGCCGGTGTTTCTCACGCGAGCCTTATGCGCCTGTGCACCCAAAAGGGTTACAGCGGACTCGAATTCGGAGCCGGCATTCCCGGGACCGTAGGGGGTTGGATCGCGATGAACGCCGGTATCGGGTCGCGCGAAGCCAAGGACGTGGTGATCGAAGTCGAAGTCGTGAGCCCAACCGGGCGCAAGCGTTCCCACCTCGGCCGCGACGCGCTGCGGTTTTCGTATCGCTCCCTGCGCGGCCTCGCAGCGGGAAGCGTGATCGTCTCCGCGCTGCTCGCCGTCGAAATTGCAGATCCCGATGCGGTCAAAGATGAAGTCAAGCGACTGCTCGCAGCGCGTGCGGGTTCGCAACCGCTGGACGTACCCACTTGCGGCTCCGTGTTCAAGAACCCGGCGGGAGACTTCGCGGGCAGGTTGATCGAAGCCGCCGGACTGAAGGGCGCCGTGCGCGGAGGCGCCCAGATCTCCACCATCCATGCAAACTTCATTGCCAACACCGGCGGCGCCAAAGCCGCAGACGTGCTGGCCCTGATGCGCGAAGTCCAGGAACAGGTCAAAGCAAAGACCGGCATCCAGTTGCAACCCGAGGTGCGAATCCTCGGCAGGGAGGCGGCATGAGTCCAAAACGCACGACTCGGGGAAAAGCCAGCGGCAAGGCCAGACGCCAGAGTTCGTGGGTCAGCCGACTGACGCAACGCTGGCCCCCGCTCGGACGCGGGGTCCGCGGTGCAGGGCGCAGTCGCGGTCGCGTCGGACCCGGGCGAATTCAGCGAGGTTCCTTTGCTGTTTACTTTCGTCCCGCCGTCGCGGGACTGTTCTTCATTGCGCTGGTGCTTGGCGTTTTGGTCAGCCACCCGGTCATCGAAAGTTCCCGGGGAGACAAGCAGAGCGCGCTGCAGGTCCGGGTTCAATCCGTTGCAGTGTTGGGCAACCATCGGCTTTCATTGGCCGACGTTGCCCGGGCGAGTGGCGTCGCACCCGACAGCCTCGCCAGTGAAGTCGATTCCGCGCAGGTCGCAAAGACTCTCGAACAACATCCCTGGATAAGACGTGCCGAGGCGACCCTGCTGCCCGACGGCAAATTGCTCGTCCGCATCAAAGAGCGCAAACCGATCGCATTGGTACGAGAAGTGGTGCGAGACTCCCGAAACGCCGACAACACCGAAAACCAAACCGTCTGGCGTCTTGTGGATGCAACCGGCACGCCCTTTGCGCGAACCCGGGCCGAGGATTGGAGTCGCCTGCCCCGCTTGCGCAGTCAGCGGACCCTGGCGACGGGCGAGATCGATCCCACCCTGGTCGAGGCACTCTCGATCGTGAGGTTCATGCGCAGCCACGCCGGGCGACGCCTGGGGGCGCGCGAAATCGAACTTCCCGCGCGCGACGCGGGCCGGGGCTGGGTGCTGCACTCCCAGACGCTTCCCCACACCGTCATCCTGGGCGAGAAAGAACTCGAACCTCGCCTCGAAAGACTCGCTCTGCTGCTCGCTTCCGACCTGCCGTCGGCGCGAGGAGCGGAGGAAATCGATCTTCGCTTCGCAGACCGTGCAGTTCTGAGGAGTCGGTCTCCGTCTCGGTGAGGGAGGAGACTAATAGTGGCGGTTTCGCGCGGATGCGCGGGGTCGTCCATCGAGTGCCATGCGGGAAACCGGTGGCCGCTTAAGGGGGGTGAGGCATGACACGCAAGGAAGACTTGATCGTCGGGTTGGACATCGGCACCACCAAGATCTGCGCAATCGTGGGAGAACGAACGGAGAACGGTGTGAATATCATCGGCATCGGGACTCACGTTTCGAAGGGCCTGCGCAAGGGTGTCGTGATTGACATCGATGCCACTGTCCACTCAATCAAGATGGCGGTTGAAGAAGCCGAGATGATGGCGGATTGCGAAATTGCCTCGGTCTATGCCGGAATCGCGGGAGGTCATATTCGCGGTTTCAACTCCAACGGCGTCGTGGCACTCAAGGATCGCGAGGTTCGCCAAAGCGACATCCGTCGCGTGATCGACGCCGCCAAGGCCGTAGCCATTCCGATGGATCGCGAGGTCATCCACATCATCCCCCAGGAGTTCGTGATCGACGAACAGGATGGAATCCGCGAACCCCTCGGCATGAGCGGCGTGCGACTCGAAGCGAAGATCCACATCGTCACGGCGGCCGTGACGAGCGCGCAAAATATCGTGAAGTCGTGCAACAAGGCCGGGCTCAACGTCATCGATATCGTGCTCGAACCCCTGGCTTCAGCCCAGGCCGTGCTGGCGAGTGACGAGCGGGAACTCGGCGTGTGCATGATCGACATCGGCGGCGGCACGACGGACATCGCTGTATTCGCCGACGGTTCGATCAAGAACACCTCGGTGCTCGGATTTGGCGGGTATCACCTGACCAACGACATCGCGGTCGGTCTGCGCACACCCTTCAACGAAGCCGAGCGCATCAAGAAGACCTTCGGTGTGGCGTCGGCGCGTTTTCTCTCGAGCGACGACGTGCTCACGGTTCCGTCGGTCGGGGGGCGACGGCCACGGGAGGTGTCGCGCAAGATCTTGTGCGAAATCATCGAGCCCCGGGCGGAAGAAATCCTCACCTTGGCGAGACAGGAGATCGTGCGCTCGAATCTCGCCGATCGCATTCCGTCGGGGGTAGTCCTCACCGGCGGAGCGGCGGCCCTGGCCGGAATTGCCGAACTCGCTGAGGAAATCTTCGAAGCGCCGGTCCGGATCGGTACGCCGATCAACGTCGGCGGACTGCTCAATGTGGTCAAGAGCCCGATGTACGCAACGGGAGTCGGCCTGGTCTGTCACGGGTTTTCCCAGGAATCAACTCGTTTCAAGGGCTTCCGAATTCGCGACGAGTCGATCTTCGGTCGGGTCAAACAGCGTATGCGCGACTGGTTCTACACCGAGTTCGCATAGCTTCGAGTCGACCCCCCAATTTCCAACCCGACCGGCAGAAAAGAATGGGCACAAAAACTTAATTTGGTGTTACATTTAGCGCGCACGAGCCATTGAGAGCGCGTAGGGGGAAAGAAATGGCGAAGAAGAAGCGGAACAAGAAGTCCGAACCTGTCGATTTGCTCGAGATCGGCCCGGACGACGGGCAGGAATTCCTGGAATTCGAAGCGTCGGCGAACCAATCGGCGACGATCAAGGTCATCGGGGTTGGCGGCGGCGGCGGGAATGCCCTGAACACGATGATCCGGTCGGGACTCCGCGGGGTCGACTTCATCGCCGCGAACACGGATGCCCAGGCTTTGAAGCACAACCTGGCTCCGATCAAGATTCAGTTGGGAGCCGAGGTCACCCGGGGTCTCGGCTGTGGAGCCAATCCTGATCGCGGTCGCGCTTCTGCCCTCGAGGCGCGGGAGCGCTTGCGAGAGCTTCTCGAAGGCTCCGACATGATCTTCGTGACTGCCGGAATGGGCGGCGGAACCGGAACCGGTGCTGCACCGATCGTCGCGGAAGTCGCACGAGAAATTGGCGCCCTGACCGTGGGTGTGGTCACCAAACCTTTCATGTTCGAAGGCAAGGTGCGAACGAAGCACGCTGATCGCGGAATTGACGAACTGCACCAGGTCGTCGATACCCTGATCACGATTCCCAACCAGCGCCTGCTGGCCCTCGCCGGAAAGAACACCGGTATCCAAGATGCCTTCACCCTCGCCGACGATGTCTTGCTCAATGCAGTTCGCGGCATTTCCGATCTGATCACGATCCACGGCCTGATCAATCTCGACTTCGCTGATGTTCGCACGGTGATGAACGAAGCCGGTGTCGCCATGATGGGGACCGGGATCGGACGCGGCGAATCGCGTGCGGTCGACGCCGCCCAGTCGGCAATCTCGAGCCCGTTGCTCGAAGATCTTTCGATCGAGGGAGCGCGCGGCGTATTGATCAACATCACCGGCAGCGAAAGCATGAGCTTGTTCGAGGTAAACGAAGCCTCGACACTGGTTCAAGAAGCAGCGCACGAAGACGCAAACATCATCTTCGGTGCGGTGATCGATGAAACCATGGATGACGACGAGATCCGGGTCACCGTCATTGCGACCGGTCTCGAAGGGGTCCAATCGCGAACGCGACCACCTCGGCGGCGCAGCTACGACGACGAGATCTGCACACCTCTGACGGCTCCGGCCAACGTCACGTCCCTGCATATGGAATCCGAAGTTGCGCAACAGGAGCGGCAAAGCGAACCCGCGGCTCAGATTGACGAATCGGAACTCGAACCCATCCCGATGAGCGCCGACGAGATGGCACACGCGGAGGCGAGCGCGGGGGAGTTCGCCTCACCTTTTGAAGACGAACTCGATACTCCGGCGTTCCTGCGACGCAGACAAAGCGAACGGGAGGAAGACCCGGAGGAACCGGCGTTCTTGCGCCGCGCCCAGGACTAATCCCTCTGCTGAAGGTTCGGTATTTGCACCCGTGCGACTTGACGCACCGGAGGGACGCTACTCTCCGGTGCGTTTTGTTTTGTTTCGCGTACGCGCGGATTTGGTGTGACGAGTCGGGAGAAGAGCCGTGACGGACAATCTATCGGGCCATGAATCGAATCGTGACGCGTGGATTCTCGAGGCGTGTGAGGACGAGATCGTCACGCTGACGTTCAACGATCAGGCCCATCTCAATGCCATGACCCAACCCATGGGCGAAGCGTTCCGCGACTGCATCCAGCGGTTGAAGGACGACGCGGCCGTGCGTGCGGTCGTCATCACCGGAAGCGGCAGCGCATTTTCTGCCGGGGGTGACCTCGACATGATCGAGGGACTCGCCCAGCAGGCCCGACGAGGCGATGCGCGAGCGTCGATCCAGGCCTTCATGCGATCGTTCTACGAACTCTTCCTGTCGCTCCGCACGCTGCCCGTCCCGACTCTGGCGGCGATCAACGGCCATGCGATCGGGGCCGGGCTGGGCGTCGCCCTCGCCTGCGACATTCGCTACGTCGCCCGAGAAGCCAAACTGGGGCTCAACTTCACCAAACTCGGGCTGCACCCGGGCATGGGCGTTTCCTGGACCCTGCCCCGCCTGATCGGCCCGTCCCTGGCCGCTGAATTGCTCTACACGAGCCGTACGGTGACTGGAGAGGAGGCCGCCGCACTGGGACTCGCCAGCCGCTGCCTGCCGGCGGCCGAAGTACTGCCCGCGACCCTGAAAGTTGCCCGGGAAATCGCCAGCTGCTCTCCTGTGGCCGTCCGCTCCCTCAAAAAGGGCCTCGCCCACTCGCCCGAAGTCGATCTGGCCGCCCAGTTGGACTTCGAATCGTCCGAGCAAGCGACTTGTTTCGAGAGTGATGACATGCTGGAGGGGCTCGCCGCAGCACTGGAGCGCCGCACACCCGAATTCGAGGGGCGTTGACCTGTTTCGTCAGTACCTAATGTGGATAGATGGCGCAGACGTCTCTCGAGTTCCGTCCAATGGACACCAAATTGACGATTCTCGCCGTCTCCCAGCGTAAATCCATCACACCCAGCATCGAATCGTCTCTTCTCATGTGACTTCTGCCACATTGAGAATTTTATTTCGCCCGATACCTAAAGAACATTGGATGAAACGCGAAAGAGACTCTAAGTTCCCGCGCAACGACGATGCAACAATAAGTCGTCAGCACATCGCGAGAACCGAGGATCGTTCGAAAAGAATCACAGGGGGGAGCTCTCGTGAGCCGCGCACTTCGAAGTCACAATCTGTGGTTGGCCGTCACCTATGTCGGCCTGCTGCTACTGATGGCCCGGGCATACGCCTGAGATTTCGCTGAGATATCGCCCTTCCGGTCCGCCCTTGAGGTGCTAGAGCGCCTCGCTCGGGGCCTGAATTTCCATCGCATTGAAGAAATAGGAAATTTCTAGATTCGCGGTTTCCGGGGCATCGCTGCCGTGGGATGCATTGCGTTCGATGTCGGTGCCGAAGTCGCCGCGAATCGTTCCGGCGGGCGCCTCTTCAGAGTTGGTGGGGCCCATCAAATCGCGCCAGCGAGCGATGGCGTCATCGCCTTCCATGACGATCGCGACGACCGGCCCTTCCGTCATGAATTTGACCAGATCTCCGAAAAATGGCCGCTCCTTGTGAACGGCGTAGAAGCCCTGCGCCTGGGCTTCGCTCAGTCTCATCAGTTTCATTGCAATGATTTTGAGACCACTTTCGTCGATCTTCGCGAGAATCTTCCCCGCACTGCCCGCCGCGACGGCGTCCGGCTTGATGATTCCAAATGTTCGTTGTTGCTTCGCCATGAAATTCCTCTGCTCGCGCCGTCACCTGGCGGACGCTTGTGTTTGCCTCTCCCCTTTCGCGGGCCGGTAACGTAGCGGCTGCACTATCGCTAGGAAAGCGAGAGCACCACCTTGCCAAAGTGTTCACCGGCTTTCATGACCCGATGGGCCTCGGGCGCTTGCTCCAAGGGCAACACCCGGTCCACGACCGGGCCGATCGCGCCGTTCTCGAGGGCGTCTGCAAAGCGAGCCATCAGGCCTTGAACGATTGCAGCCTTTTCGAGGTCTGTGCGGCCGCGCAGGGTCGAACCCATGATCTGAAGTCGCTTGAGCAAAAGTTGGCCGAGTGATATTTCTGCCTTGGCACCACCCATCAAGCCGATCAGCACAAGCCGCCCGCCGGTCGCGAGACTACTCAGGTTCTGTCCCAAATAGGGACCGCCGATCGAATCGAGAATTACATCGACTCCGTCACCTCCCGTCGCCTCGCGCGCCGCCGCGACAAAGTCGCCCGTGCGATAGTTGACCGCGACATCGGCACCGAGATCCAGACAACGCTCGCACTTTTCATCACTGCCCGCGGTCACGACACAAGTCGCTCCCGCGGCCTTCACGAGTTGGATGAAGGCCGTGCCAATGCCGCTGCCTCCCCCGTGTACCAGGGCGCTACCTCCGTCGGGGAGTCCGGCGAGTTGAAACACATTGAGGAAGACCGTCAGGAAGACCTCGGAAAACCCAGCCGCCTCCAGGTAGCTGAGTCTCTCTGGAATCCGCATCACACTGCCCGCTGCGACGACGACTTCTTCGGCGTATCCCCCTCCGGAGAGCAAAGCCATCACGCGATCACCGACTGCAAAATCCGCGGCATCGTCGGCAATTTCGATGACCTCACCTGCGCATTCGAGTCCCAAGATCGGAGAGGCACCGGGAGGTGGAGGATAAAGCCCCTGACGCTGCAGCAGATCAGCGCGGTTGACCGAGGTTGCCGCTACGCGGATGCGCACGCACCCGGGACGCATCGCCGGTGCTTCGACCTCTGCGAGCTTCATGCACGACTCGTCACCGGGTTCTTCTATCGTGATGGCCTTCAAAACCGACTCCTCTGCGAAATTTTGCTCTTCTCGACCCGCGGGCCCGGGTCACAGATACCATTCAATTGGCTCCCAACACTAGCCCGCGTTCAAAAACCCTCAGGAACGAACTCATTTCGAGGCTCCGACCGCCCCATTCCCCAGAGCCAGCGCGGCGCGCTATTCCGGGGCATGGGTTACGTTCTCGCCCGTTGGAGGTGGACGGAGGATCGCCGGCGGACACTTATCGTTCGCGGGAGGAAAGTCCGGGCTCCGCAGGGTGGGGAAGTCGCTAACAGCGACCCGGGGCAACCCGAGGGAAAGCGCAACAGAAATCACACCGCCGATGGCTTTGTAACTGCAAGTTCAATTGAGCTTGCCGTTCGGGTTGGCGCTTCGCGCCAACCCAGCACAGGTAAGGTTGAAATCGTGGGGTAAGAGCCCACGCGCGACAGCCGGGTGACCGGCGGCGAGGCAAGCCCTTCCCGGAGCAAGCTCGAATAGGGATACCGTAGAGGATGACCCGTCCTAATAGATCGGCTCGCGCCGATCTAGGGTATCCGGGTGAGAGCGCTCGAGCGGCACGGCAACGTGTCGCCTAGATGAATGATCCTCACTGTGGAGGGCGAGAGCCCTTTGCAGAACAGGACCCGGCTTACAGTCCACTGCTGGCCGATTGAATGGGTCAGGACCCGGCGGGAGGAAGTCGAGAAATCGATCATTCCCGCTGGGCTCCCACATTTTGCCCCGGAACTCCCTCGACCCGATCAGTCCAGGTCCAGCCTGAGACAGCGAATCTCCCCGAGGCGGTCCGGGTTGTACGCATTCCATTTGGCGTCGGGCAACTCAGCGTGGGACGCAGTGCAAAAGCCTGCTCGGCGAAAGAAGTCAACGACCCGGGGCGACGTCGTGCAGGCAAATACGTACTTCATGCCCTGGTCTTTCGCGCGAGAGACCGCAAACCGGAGCAGATGAGCGCCGACACCTTCTCCGAGAAATCGCGTGAGCGCATAGAGCGAGGCGATCTCTCCGGCCCGATCCTCGGGATAGGGCAACAGCGCGCAAATTCCAGCGAGGTAGCGCCCTTCGACGAAGGCCCCGAATCCGTTGGTCAGCGCGAGTTCGACCTCTCGATCGGACCGAAACAGCAGATATTCTTCTTCGATACCCCGCTGTATCAAGTTCTCTGCCGCGTCGTATTCGTCGAGAGCGAGCGCCCGCACTTCGGTGTATCCCTCGGGCGAATAGAAGGTGCCCGAGCCCACATAGGTAAAGAGCTCGTCTGCGAGCGCACCGGGTAGACACGCGCTGACCGAAGCGAGTCCGCCGGAGATCATTTTTTCGATCTCGCGCAACAACTCGACATCGAGGTCTCCAGCAGCCGCAGCTGCTTCAGTCCCCTCTCCGGATCCCAGCGCTGGCGCACAGAGTTCGGCGAGATCGGCCAGATCAACCAACGACCGCCGCCGTCCTTCCGGCAGCCACAACACACCGCGGCTTCCGAGCCACACGAGCTTGGCCAGTTTGAGCTCGAGGGTGACCCGGGAACACAGTGCGGGCAGGCTCTCGCCGGGCGAGCCCACGAGACCGATCGACGGATGCTTCTGAAGCTGGCGCCACGCCGTCCCCACCCAATCGGAGCCGAGTGTCTCGAGCGCAGCCGTGCCTGAAAACTCGCTCAGCAGCCGTGTATCAGCTCCCAGCAAGATCACCCGGGTGTCGTTGGCGGCGAGGTCGGCCAGGACCTGTTCCACTACCAGACGATCTTCTCCGGCGACCGCGGGCTCTTCAGGCAGGGCGATTGCGAGGGTGCGCCCGCGAAATTCGGCGAGATAAAAGTCTCGTTCAGAGAACGGAACAGGTATTTGAGAATTGGACTCCACCGCGCGCAGTGTGACGAATTGAGCGAGACCTGCACGGGAATCCTTCGGACCTGGCCCCAGCGCAAAACCCGCGGGGACGCCAGATTTACGGATTTTATGGCGAACTCAGAGCCACGACCGGAATCAGACTACCTGGACCGTTTGAATTCGTTGCAGGATTGATTCTCTCGTCACCAGCCCGGGCTCCACGGCCACCTTAAGATAGAGGCTTCTTGGCCTTATTACAGAGATGTTGTAAAAAGCACCCGGTTGACAAACGCGACAAGGAATCTCTTGGGGTAAGGGGGTGCCGGTCCGATGAAGAAGCATGTGGGCAAAAGACCCCGTAATTGTACGAAGCTCTGAGGCGCCGCTCATAGCACTGAGTTAGGTGCTGTAATACTAAAGGAGAATCAAATAGTTAAGACGACACTTGCGGTCATCGGCGAGTCTTGGGTATAAAGACAGCCCGGGAAGCATCATCGGAGTTCCATTTTGTAGGCAGAATTTGCCCGACCAGGGTCAGGTTGTCTCCAAAAGCACCGGAACAAGCTCCTACTTAATTCCGTAGGAAGACCTGAGAACCGAGGAACCGCAAGGTTTTCGTCCGACAGCCAAATTAATGCTGGCAAACTAGGCGCTGAGCCTTCAAACTCCGAGGTCGCTTGACGCGCCCCAAGCAGCGGGCAATGCCCACGAGGTGAGACGGTCGACGACACCGCAATTGGAACCACGAGACCAGAAGATCGCGACGCCGATGGGGGCGGCCACGATCGAACAAGCGCTCAATTCACGTGGTCAGCATCACATCTAGTGTGCCGTATTTGGATCCATCAATCACCAAGAAAGCGCAGGTTTGCGCATGACCGAGATTGATGAGTCGAAGACTGAATGAAAGACTGGACATAAGACACCGCGCGCAAGCTGGCTCTCGTCCCACGTCCCCGATGTTTCCGCCAGAGGCGGATCAAAAAAGACGGTTCGACCCAGCATAGCGGCAACATGAATTGAGAAAGACAAAAACCAGAACCGGTACCGGGCGCAGTAACACGGTCAGGCTCTGTACGTACATAGACAAGGAACAGAACGCAACCAACCAAGCAATAGAACCGGCGCGATTCAGGCGGTATCCGATCCAATTATTGGAAGTGCACTGACAAGCCGAAGGGGTGAGGAATTGAAAGCGGAACAGCAGGTTGAGACAACCTCGAAAGATGACGGCCGGCAGGCTGTGACAGGGGCGACACCCGTCGTCTCGGCGGAAGAACTCGATCCCGGTCGCGAACGGCGACCGCTGGAGTCGTACTTCCAGGAGATCGGCGGTACCCGCACGTTGAAGCGCGAAGAAGAGGTCTTCCTCGCGAAGGACCTCGAAGCGGCCACTGCGGCCCTGCGCGATGCTCTTTACTTAGTGCCGAGTTCTGCTCGACACGTGGTTTCACGCTGGGACGCGCTCCGCGCCCTGTCCCACACCGGTGCGAAACTTTCCGAGTCGGTGGGGGATGAAGAGACCGGCGAGATCGCCGCACGAGTCGAACGAGCGGTCAAGAAGTTGCGAGTTCTGCTGGCGACGCGAGCGGAGCACCACGAGGCCGCCGCCGGCGATTACAACTCCGACCTGGCGAAGGTCGACGGCAAAATCTCGAAGGAAATGCACAACGCTCGCCTTTCCCTGGTGTTGCTGGTCGAGTTGCGAGAAAACGCGCTGACCCTGGCGCGAGAGATTCGCAAGACTCGCAGGCGGACCAAGCGTCTGGCCGAACTCGAGGATGAGACGGGCGTCGACAAGGCGCGCATGCTCAAGCTCGCGGAAGACGTCGAAGATGCTCAGGAGCAGATGACCACGGTCAAGAACCGTTTCATCGAGCACAACCTGAAGTTGGTTGTGGCCATCGCCAAGGACTACCGAAATCTCGGCCTCTCCTTTCCCGATTTGATTCAGGAAGGAAATCTCGGTCTGATCCGGGCGGTTGAGAAATTCGATCATCGACGCGGCTTCAAGTTCTCGACCTACGCGGTTTGGTGGATTCGACAGGCACTGGTTCGAGCGATTCAGAATCACTCACGGACCATTCGCCTTCCGTCTCATGTGCACGATCGGCTCCAGCGAAGCCAGCGGGTTCGCGCAGAGTTGACCGGCAAGTTGGGTCGCGAACCCACCCCGGCCGAACTCGCTCCGGCGCTGGGTACCGACACCGAAGCCCTGGAGGCATTGGATCGATTGTCCCGAGAGGCAATCTCGCTCGAATCGAACGTTTCGGGCACCGAAAAGCGGCTCGAGGACTTCGTTGCGGACCAGCAGGGCGCGATGCCCGACGGCGGAATGGACAACGATCGCTTGCGCACCGGCGTGGGCACGTTGATCGGTTCACTCACCCCACGCGAACAACTGATCCTGCGGCTGCGCTACGGCCTTGCGGGCGAAGAGGAGCACACCCTCGAGCAAATCGGCCAGACGCTTGGGCTGAGCCGAGAACGTGTCCGGCAGTTGGAAGCGCGGGCGCTCAAGCGACTGCGGGAAACTCAGCCTGCATTGCGGTTGCATCCGATTCTGGAGCCGTAACTGCAGATGCAGTGAGGGGTCGGGCGACAGCCCGAGCCACTGGAAACCTCGAAGCGGCGCCTCGGCGCCGCTTCGTTTCGTTTCAGGCTCAAATTGTGCGGGTTAGTGATCCGGAATGAACAGCACTTCCCCGCTGACCCGAAAGCTCCCAATTGCTTTCTGCCCCTTGGGCGAGAGCAGCCAATCTATGAAGGCCTGCCCGGCCCCGGCCTTCACGTGTGGGTGGCGTTCGGGATTCACCAGAATGACTCCATACGGGTTGCGGAGCCTGGGGTCGCCTACCACGAGAACTTCCAGCCCCAGCCGGTTCTTGAACGCAAGCCAGGTGCCGCGGTCCACAAACGCATAGGCGTCCATTGCGGCGGCCGTGTTCAGGGTTGCCCCCATGCCGGACCCGGTTTCCCGGTACCAGCTGCCCGAGAAGGCGACCGGATCGCGTTCTGCCGCCTGCCAAAGTCGCAGTTCGGCCTTGTGGGTTCCGGAGTCATCGCCGCGGGATGTGAACGGTCTTTGTTGGTCGGCGATGCGTGCCAGCGCCTCACCGACATCGACGAGCCCGCGAATATCTGCCGGGTCTGTCTTGGGGCCGACGATGATGAAGTCGTTGTGCATGAGTGCGTGACGCGCGACTCCCCATCCGTCGGCGACGAAGCGTTCTTCCGATTTCCGGTCGTGAACCAACAAGACATCCGCGTCGCCGCTGCGCGCGAGCCGCAAGGCCTGACCCGTACCCACTGCAACGACCCGTACCGCAATGCCCGTCTCGGCTTTGAACTGCGGGAGAATGGCGTCGAGCAGCCCGGAGTTGTCGGTCGAAGTCGTCGAAGCCAGGGTGATGAACGTCTCGGCGCTGGCAGCGGCGACTCGTGTTCCGAGAATCAGCGTCAGACAGCAAGCGAGTGCGAACCCACAACACCTGATTGAATTGATCGACTGAACGTTCACCACAACAATTCACCTTTCACAAATGCACGCGCATCGTCGGACTCGGGTGCTTCGAAGAACTGTTCGGTCGGGGCGCGCTCGACCAGTTTCCCACGGTTGAAGAAAAGGATCTCATCCGAAAGACGCCGGGCCTGGGCCATGTCATGGGTGATCATGATGATCTTGGTCCCAGCTTCCACAATCGCTTCAATGATCTGTTCGACTGTTCGAGTCGCCGATGGATCGAGAGCGGCGGTGGGTTCGTCGAGAAACAGGACTTGAGGTTCGACGGCCCAGGCCCGAGCAAGGGCTAGACGCTGCTGTTCCCCGGACGATAGAACTCGGGCATTGCGCTGCGCCAATTCCATCAAACCGGTGCGCTCGAGCGCCTCCACGGCTTTGCGTCTTCCCTCGTGGCCGGTAACGCCGCGTCGGGCGAGGGCGTATTCGACGTTTGCCAATGCGCTCCGGCGCAACAGAACCGGACGTTCAAAGACCATTGCCTGCTCTCGGGCAAACGCACCCGAACTGCCCCCGTTCCAGACCACCCGACCCGCGGTCGGTTTGAGCAGACCGTGGGCGATGCGCATGGTCAGGCTCTTGCCGGCCCCATTGGGGCCGATGATGATCGAGCGACCCTCGGATTCGAAGCTCACACTGAGGGGCTCCAGCAAGACGCGGCCGTCTACCCGAAACTGGATTTCCTCGAGCGAAAGGGGAAGAATCGATGTCATGAAGTCTGCGCGCGCTGCGAGACATGACTGCTGATTGCGGCGGCTCCATTGATGAACAGGCTGATTATCAACAGCACGATTCCCAGACCGAGCGCCAGCGCGATGTCTCCCTTGCTGGTTTCCAGCGCGATCGCGGTGGTCATGACCCGAGTCACGTGAGCGATGTTTCCGCCCACGATGATCACGGCACCGACCTCGGCGATCGCGCGTCCGTAACCTGCGAGCAGGGTGGTCAGCAGCCTGTGGCGCGCGTCCCAGAGCAACGTCTGTACGGTGGCCCAACGGCCGACGTCGAGAGACTGCAGCAGTTCGCGATACTCCTCCCACAGATCCTCGATCGCCTGGCGCGACAGCGCGGCGATCAGCGGAGCGATCAGCAGAAACTGGGCGATCACCATCGCCTGGGGCGTAAAGAGCCAACCCAGAAACCCCATCGGCCCCGATCGTGAGAGCACGAGATACACGCCGAGACCTACCACCACAGGGGGCAGCCCCATCATCGCGTTCAACACGGCGACGAGGGCGCTGCGTCCGGGAAACTGGGACACCGCAATGGCGGCGCCAACCGGCAGGCCGACCAACGCCGCGAGCAATACCGCGCTGAGCGACACCTCGAGCGAGAGCGTCACGATTTCCATCAGATCCGAATCAAGTGTCACAAGCAGCTGAATTGCGGTCGAAAATGCATCGACGAGATTTTGCATGGGCCGGGAGCTTGCCCCCCTGGATTGTGAATTGCAAGCACAGCCATGAACGGGTCAAAGTGCTGGGGGGCGGTGGAAACTGGGAGCCTCGCGGGTGTTCGCGGGAGTTCAACCAAAGATCGCGGGGTCGAGATCGACACCCACCGGGCAGTGATCGGAGCCTCTCGAGTCGGGATGGATGAACGCGTTGCGCACGAACTTCATCGCCGCCGGTGAAGCCAGAACGTAGTCCAGGCGCCAACCGATATTCTTCTCCCGCACCCCAAAGCGCTGACTCCACCAGCTGTAGTGTTCGGGGCCTGCTTCGAACGCACGAAACGTGTCGACCCAACCGGCGTCAATCCAGCGATCGATCTCGGCGCATTCTTCTGGACAAAAACCGCTGATCTTCCGATTTGCCTTGGGTCGAGCGAGATCGATTTCCTTGTGGGCGGTGTTCAGATCTCCGATCACCAGCACACGATAACCGCCGCGGCGCAGACGCTGGACTTTGTCGAAGAGAGCGCGGTACCAGTCGAGTTTGTAGGGGATCCGACTGTTGTCGCGATCCTTGCCGTTGCCGTTGGGGAAGTAACCGTTTGCGACGATCAAGCGGCCGAAACGTACGATCTGCAGCCGCCCCTCTACATCGAAGCGCTCCTCTCCGAGGCTCGTCTCGACCGAGTCCGGCTTGCGTTTCGAAAACATGCCGACCCCGCTATATCCCTTTCGCTCGGGATGGGTATAGGTCTGGTGATAGTCCTCGAGGGCCCTGACTTCTTCGGGAATGTCCTCCGGCCAGGCGCGGATCTCCTGGAGCCCGACGATCTCAGCATTCGCTGCGTCGAGCCACTTGATCAGGCCTTTCTTCGTCACCGAGCGAATGCCGTTGACGTTCCAGGAGTAGAGTCGCACCGACTTTCTTGCCATCGATTGTTCTTTCCAATGCAGTGTCACACACGTGTCAGCTCGCACGTGTCAACCAAAGTAGATAAACAGCCCAAACAGCACGCCAACCGTGCAGGTGTAATAGGCAAACTGATAGAAGGTCTTGCGGCGCAGCAGCATGACGAATAGCCAGATCGCCACCAGACCCGAACTCAGCGCTGCACAGCAACCGAGGGCGATTGCCATCAGCGTTTCCGGGCTTGCGTCGCCGAGCCCCGGGAGCATGAGGACCGCCGCACCACTGATCGCGATGATTCCCATCAAGAACGAAAATTCGGCGGCCGCCGCAGGCGCCACACCCAGGGCCAGCGCCGCCGCCACGGTCGAGCCACTGCGCGAGATTCCCGGCAAGATCGCAAAGGCCTGGGCCACGCCGATCAAGAGTGCACCGGCCCAGCTGGGCTCGGTCTGATCGGCTTTCTCGAGTGTTGTGCGGGTAGACCACAGGATGGCCCCGGTAACGAGAAGCCCTGCAGAGGCGACTGCGGGGCTCGACAGAACCTGTTCGAGGATTCCCCGCGCGATCAATGCCACGGCGATGGCGGGGAGCGTCGCCACGATGAGCTTGCCGACATAGCGCAGTGCCGAGGCTTCGCGGCCCACGACACCGATCACGAGTTCGAGAATTTTTGCGCGGTAATAGAGCGCGATCGCCAGCAGGGTCGCGACGTGTACCGCCACTTCAAAGAGCAATCCCCCTTCGGATTCGAGTCCGAGCAGGGTCGAGAACATGACGAGATGGCCCGAACTCGACACCGGAAGAAACTCGGTCAGCCCCTGCACCACTCCGAGTAAAAGCGCTTCAAGGTGGCTCAAAGCGCACCCTCGAAGATCCTGGCGTTGCATTCGGGACTTTGGGACATTCTCGGATCCTACCGAATGGCCCCAAAACCCGCCCGAATCACGGGCGCCCTCGACACGGCCCCCACTGCTGCGCGAGACTCCCGCGGCATTCATCCCCGGCGGCCGTTTCAATCACTTGGCCCAACCGGAGATCGCATACACCGTAGTTGGGAGAAAGTCGTGGAATTGGCTTGTTTGGATCTAGAGGGGGTATTGATCCCCGAAATTTGGATTAGTTTTGCGGAGCGCACCGGCATCGACGAACTGCGGGCAACGACCCGTGACATCCCCGACTACGATGTCTTGATGCGTCAACGACTGGAGATCCTCGCCCAGCACAATCTCGGCCTGGCCGACATTCAGGAAGTGATCGCAGGCCTGACCCCACTCGAAGGCGCCAAAGAGTGTTTGGATTGGCTGCGCGAACGCTTCCAGGTCGTAATCCTTTCGGACACGTTTTACGAATTCGCAGAACCCTTCATGCGCCAACTCGATTGGCCGACGCTCTTCTGCCACAAGCTCGAAACCGACGACCGCGGCATGATCGTGGACTACCACATGCGCCAGGACGACCCGAAGCGAAAGGCCGTACAGGCGTTTCACGACCTGAACTTTCGGGTCATCGCCACCGGCGATTCCTACAACGACACCAACATGCTCGGCGAAGCGGACGCGGGGATCTTGTTCTGCCCTCCGCAGAACGTGATCGACGAATTCCCGCAGTTCCCCGTCGCGACGACCTACGCCGACCTGCGGACGGAGTTCAGCAAAGCCTCATCGAGAGATCTTCGGGCATAGGCGCTCTTTGGGTGGGGCGGCCTGTCAAAGCGCGGATCGAAGCGGGCTACGCCCGCTTGCGCAAATTACGTCGGAGCAGCTTCTTGCGTATGCGCAGGTTCCCCGGCGTGACTTCCAGCAGCTCGTCGTCCTCGATCCACTCCAGCGCACTCTCGATCGTGGGCTTGCGGGCTGGCGTTATGATCGGGGTGTCGTCTTTGCCCGCGGCGCGCATGTTGTCCAACTTCTTCGCCCGGCACACGTTCACCTGCATATCACCGGGTCGTCGATTCTCCCCGACGACCTGGCCCTCGTAAACCTGGACTCCGGGTTCGACGAACAGTGCGGCGCGTTCCTGGATCTTCGCGATGGCAAATGGAGTGGTCTGCCCCTGGTCTGTCGAGACGATGCCTCCGACGCTCCGCTTTGCGAGATCGCCGGCCCACGGTTCGTAACCATCGAGGGTCGCGTACATGATTCCCTCACCGCGAGTATCGGTCAAAAACTCATTGCGATAGCCAAAAAGACCCCGGCTGGGCACGACGAACTTGAAAGTCACGCGGCCGCCTTCCTGGTTCATGTCCAACATGCGTCCCTTGCGGACTGCGAGTTTCTCCATGATCGATCCGGCGGCCCACTCCGGCGCATCGATCACCACGGCTTCGACGGGTTCACACTTCTTGCCGTCGACATCACGGGGGATGATTTCGGGACGTGAAACCGAAAACTCATACGATTCTCGGCGCAAGGTCTCGACGAGAATCGCAATCTGCAACTCACCGCGACCCGAGACCTTGAAGGTATCCTGGCGATCGGTCGCTTCGACCTGGATCGAGATGTTCGTCAGTCCTTCGCGGCGCAGGCGATCTCCGATCTGGCGGCTCGTGACAAACTTCCCTTCACGGCCAGCGAACGGAGATGTATTGACGGAGAAATGCACGCTGATGGTCGGCGGATCGATCTCGATACGCGGCAGCGCCTCAGGAAACGACGGATCGCAAATCGTGTCTCCAATTTCGATCGAATCGATGCCTGCAAGAATGACGATGTCGCCCGCGCGAGCCTCTTCCAGCTCTACGCGCTCGATACCGTGGGTGCCGAACAGCTTGGTCACGCGAAACGTGTTTGCGGTGCCGTTCTTGGAGACCCGCACCACGGTGCTACCCCGTTTGAGCACGCCACGGTTGACCCGACCGATCACCAGGCGACCCACGAAAACGTCATAGCCAAAGGTCACAGCCTGAAACTGCGTAGGTCCCTCGAGATCGACCACCGGCGCATCGGCGCATTCGAGGATCGCCTCCATCAGAGGGCGAAGATCTTTGGCTTCATCCGACATATCGCGCTTTGCCAGGCCCGCCTTGGCTGAGGTGTAGACCGTTGAAAAATCGAGTTGTTCGTCATTGGCTCCGAGTTCAACGAGGAGATCGAAGACTTCATCGAGGATCTCTTCGGCGCGCTGTTCGGGTCGATCAATTTTGTTGACGACTAGAATCGGTTTGAGTCCGTGTGCGAGAGCTTTGCGCAGAACGAATCGCGTCTGCGGCATCACCCCCTCGACGGCATCGACCAACAGCAATACGGCGTCCACCATGCCGAGTATTCGCTCGACTTCACCGCCGAAGTCGGCGTGGCCGGGCGTGTCTACGAGTTGAATCCTCGTACCGTCGAATTCGATCGAGGTGCTCTTCGACGAGATCGTGATGCCGCGCTCTCGCTCGAGTTCACCCGAATCCATCACTCGTTCTGCAACCACCTGGTTGTCGCGGAATAACCCGGAAAACCGCAGCATGGCATCGACGAGGGTCGTCTTGCCGTGATCGACATGGGCGATGATGGCGATGTTTCTGAGATCTTCTCTAGGAGCGGCGTTCGACACGAGGACACTTTCTAAGCTAGGCAGCACAACACTCGCGGGTACGGAGTTGGCAGCGGTTGAGATATAGCTTGCATCCTCGGAACTCCGCGACGGATCCTGTACGCTTGCGATTTTGCGCGGGTCTTCATCGCACGGGGTTATTCTAACCGAGGACTTACCTGGCGGACCGTGGACAACCTGCCCAGGAACTGCCGGTAATTACCAAAATTGTTTTGGGGGTCTCTGGGTCTGAGGCGACGCAAAATCCACCGAGGCGGGCGCAAGCTAGCAAAATCTACGGAAATTGATAGTTGGCGGACCGTGGTGGAGAGTTGGCGGACCGTGGTGGAGAGCCAGCCAGCTCAGACCCGCGGCGCGGCGATCTCAGTGCGGGTGCAGTCGGCGAGGCGATTCACTTCGAAACGCGCGCCCCGCTTCGTCAGGATGTGATGTGCCAGCGCACTCTCGAGCACCCGTCCTCTCAGACTCGACTTCCACCACGTGAGATGCTGATCATCTGCCGGTGCGCGATCTTCGATCGCGAAGACCACTTCCTTCTCACTGGCGGTAACCTCGATGCGGAGCCGCCCACCAGCATCCATGGCCTCCATCGCGCCAAATGCGTGACAGAGCAGGAGGTAGTGAAACACCTCGGGTTCGGCGCAGACGTCGGGCAACTCGGGTTCGATCTCGAAGACAATCTCGAACCCTCTTTCACCATGCTCGACCAGGGCCCGCTCAAAACCCAACGCGATGACTCCGGACCCAATGGGCGGGATTTCTTCCGGGGGTGCACTCAGCACCGGTCGGACGAGAGCCAGCATCCACGCCGTCCTCGCCGAGAGATCATCAATTTCGAGCGATGCCACCGCGAGACCCCGCGCGTCCAGCTCTTCGTCGAGCAGGTGGGCCTGAAGCCGGACGGCCGCCACGAGATTCGAGATCTCGTGACACATGGCGAATACGAGATCCGCCGAGTCCGTAGCGGGCTCGCGAAATGACCGGGCCGACATTGAGTTCTCCTCGATCCTCGTCCGCGCGGTCACCATGTTCCGAAAGAACCCGCAGGCGCAAAAATCGTTCGATCTCCCGGTTCATTGTGGCGCAGTTGGCGAGCAATTACCCGGGTCTGTTTTTTCCCTCAGCTACCCATGGTAAATTCCGGCGCGATGAACTTTGACAAGCAGCTCGCTCGCATGTCGAAAAAGCTCGAACTCGAGAGCATTCGACGCCACATCTTCCTCTGCGTGGGAGGGACGTGCGCCGACGAGGAGGAACAGGCGCGTTCCTGGTCTTTCCTAAAACAGCGGCTCGCCGAACTGCAACTCGTCGACGTGGAGCGAGGCATCTTTCGATCAAAGGCCCAGTGTCTGCGCGTCTGTATCGACGGTCCGATCGCGCTGGTCTATCCAGAGGGCACCTGGTACCGACAGTGCACGACAGAAAACCTGGAGCGCATCATCCAAGAACACCTGATAGGCGGTACCCCGGTCGCGGACCTCGCGTTCAGCCGGAGTCCGCTTTCCCCACAAGCGGAACGCGAGTAGCCGAAATGCGCTCTGCACTCCTGGCGGGTCGCGAACACAACGAAATTGGAGCCATTGACGTGGTTGCCGAGGGGCCCTGCGCGATTTCGATTTCCCGGGGCGGCGCGGCAAAGAACTACTCCCACACCGAACCCAACGAAGACGCGTGCCTGTTCGCGATGGGTCCCGGCGGTGCGCTGATTGCCGTCGCAGATGGCCATCACGGGGCCGCGGGAGCCGAAATCGCCATGCGCCATTTACTCGATCACGCGGCGCCCGCCTGGACCCGGGAGAGCGCGGGTTCGGTAGATACGCTGGCGGGCGAAGCCGCCGAAGCACTTGCGGCCATCAATCGCGCGATCCTGGTCGAAGCCGAGCGCTGCAAGCTACCCCCATCTCCAACCACCCTCTGCTTTGTCCTGGTGCGACCCGGCGAAGACCTTTTGCTGCACGTATCCGTGGGCGACAGCCACATTTTCTGGACCCGTGAAGCTGCCCCACTCGACCTCGGTTGGGCTGCGCACGCAAGCGAGCGGCCGGCCTACATGGGCTACTTCGATGCAGTAGAACACGAGGCCAGACATACGATCGCCTGGGAATCGCTGGCCGGTACACGATCCCTCGTGCTCATCACAGACGGATTCTCCGAGGAAGGGATTGGTCACGACTCGCCGGCAGCGGAACTCCACACCATTCAGACCCGCAGCCTGACGTGCGAAGGCGAACTTCGCCCGGTCGAAACATGTCGCGGCGTTGCCGAATCCACCGTGTCAATTCAAAGAAAAAACAAGGCTGGCGATAATCTTGCCTGCGCAACCTGGATCCACCCCTGACACAAGACCTCCGCGTCACTCTCCATCGAGCAGAGAGACCACCCGTTCGGCGATCGCCCCTGACGCAGTCAGTCCCGGCGATTCAATCCCAATGCAATTGATCAACCCCGCAAGCCCATCGCCACTCTCTTCCGCGACGACGAAGTCTCGAAACCCCTCACCGGGTCCCGCGAGCTTGGTGCGAATGCCCGCAAAGTCTGGGGTCAGCCACTCACCGCGCATCTGCGGTAAATAGCACCGGATCGCTTCGGCAAACTCAGCCGCCCGCGAGGCCACAACGGCGTAGTCGGGTTCGGAAGCATCGGCATTTGAAATGTAGTGTGCGTTTGGACCGAAGCGGATCCGGCCCCCAAGATCCAAGGTCGCATGAATCCCCAACCCCGCCCCCGAGGCACTTCCGACTGGATAGATCAACCGGTCGAGTGCGATCGGTGCGTCGCTCGTCAAGGCAAAGTACTCGCCCTTGCAAAGATGCAAGCGATAGCCCCGGGCCTCGACATCGATCCCGGCCAGCGCGGCCACGCGATCGGCGTCGAGCCCCGCCGCGTTGACAATCTCTCGACAGCGCAGGGATTGTTCTTCGTCGCCCCCCGCCAGGCGAACCACGACCCGCCAGAGAGACGAGTCGCGTTCGAGGGCAATCACCGTGTGCCCCACCAACAAGCTGGCACCGTGCTCCTCGGCCTCGGCGAGATACGAGAGCGCGAGTCCGTGAGCATCGACAATGCCAGTGGATGGAGACTCGAGTGCGGCGACCCCGTCGACCGAAGGTTCGAGCTCGCGCAACCGCGCGCGGTCGATCAAACGAATTTCCGGCACGTCGTTGTCCAACGCGGCTTCGAGCAGGCTCTCGAGTCTGGGCAACTCGTCGTCTCGAGTCGCAACGATCAACTTGCCGGTCCGCCGATGTTCGACCCCCCGCGCAGCGCAGCGACGGTAGAGCAGATCGGCTCCGCGCCGACAAAGCAGGGCCTTGAGACTCTCTTTGGGATAGTAGATTCCGGCGTGGATCACTTCGCTGTTGCGGCTGGTCCCCAGCTGGGCGATTGCATCGCGCGCTTCGAAAATCACGACCGTTCGCCCGCTCGCCGACAATGCTGCGGCGGCCGCGAGTCCAACCACCCCGGCACCGATCACCGCAGTATCGAAGTCTGCGTCCACTGGGGAAGTCAACCTCCCGGGGCTGGGTCGCCCCCTCGATGCAGGGAACCTCGTCCCCAGAGGAGTGCGAAAAACGCTCGCCGCCGGTTGACCGACCCAAATGCGAGCAACCCAACCGAAAGCATCAGATAGATCACCGTAAAGCCACTCCGAACAGCCATGCTGGTCATGAAGAGTTGAGCCAGGAAGAGCCCGGCAAGTCCGAGTGCTGCGTTGCGGCTGACACGCAGGTCCGAAAGCAAGATCACCGCGAACAGAGACTGTGCCGAAGTGAGCAAGAGTTCTTCGGTCTGTCGTTCGTCCAGGGGCAAGCCGGAAAACCCTCCCGCAGAAATCGCATACGCGATGGGCAACGCGCCGACCAGGAGTGTCCACTGATTGACCTTGGAGGACACCAATGTGCCGATTCCAGTCGAAGCGCGCATGCGCAGGGCAAACAACACCGCCACGATGAACTCCGGGGACTCGGAGGCCAGCGGCGCAATCCACTGAACCAGCAAGAATTCGTCTACGTCGTAGCGACGCCCCATCGTGACCAGGCTCTCGGCGAAGGGTTCCGCCGAAACATAAATGGCGTATCCGGCGAAGAGAAAGAGCAAGAGCGCCCAGATTCTCCGCCCCGTGTCTTTGAATTCCCGATCGATCAGTGCAGCGGGACCTTCGAGATCAACCTCCGCGGTTTCGCCACCCATCGCAGCCCGCACATAGGCCGCGAACAGCAGGAACAGGACACCCGCATCGATCAGGCTGATCTCTCCGCCGAGGGGAATGAAGAACGAATAGACGGTGGCCCAGATCAGGTAGCGCAGTTCGAGATTTTGCCGCGGGTGAACCACGAGATGATCCGAACCGCTGCGCCAACATCCCACCAGAATCACGGCCGTCCAGCCGAGACCAATCAACATGCGATTGGCGCCAGTCATGTTTGCGGTCGCGTAGGGGGCGTAGCTGGGATCGAATCCGGCCCGCCAGGCAAAGTGCAGATCAATCGCGTACTCGGGAAGGACACTGACCAGCGCCAGCACCAACAAAGCCAGGGACTGGGGGATGTCCCGCTCGGCGATCTCGCAGGACCACGCCAACAGGAACGCGGCACCGAGAATTGCCATGCCGGCGAGCGGCGCCACCATTTCGGCTTGAATTCCGAGACCGTGCAGCGCTTCGGCAATCACCCAGGGCAAGGGCAGACCCAGGCCCAGGGTGAACCAGATGAGATCTCGGCGGCGAGCGCGAGGGCCGTCCCGGTGCATCAGAACTCTTCGCCGTACTCTTTGCGATAAGCAGCGCGGAACCCTTCGAGGTCGAGTTCGAGGCCCTGGGGTCCGGCAACGGCGACTTTGAGGGAGCCGATCAGGCTGCCGATGCGAGCACCGGCTTCGAGGGACAGCCCCTTTTCCAATGCATAGAGAATCCCCGAACGATAGGCGTCACCACAGCCGGTGGGGTCCACCACTTGTGCCGCACTTACAGCGGGCACGTCACTGCGCTCTTGTTCGATGAGCACGCTCGCCGCCCCCGTTCCTTTGCGCAGCGTCGAGCCCGCAGCTCCCCGGGTCATCACGATCGCGCCAACACGTTCTGCGATCTCGTCTTCAGTGAGCCCAGTCTTTTCCTGGGTCATCGACCATTCGTAGTCGTTCACGATGTAGACCGAAGCGCCGTCGAGCAGCGATATCAGTTCTTCCCCGTCGAAGATCCCCATCGCCTGCCCGGGATCGATCACGCAAATCTTGCCCTGGGCTTTGAGCCCGGCCGCGTATTCCACCATGGCTCGCTTCCCGTTGGGCGACACGATCCCGACGCAATAGGGTTCGTCCACGCTCTCGAGGGTGGCCTCGTGTGCCCGGTCCATCGCACCTGGATGAAAGGAGTTGATCTGATTGTGATCGAGATCGGTGGTAATGAAGCACTGCGCGGTATAGACGTCGTCGATTGTCTTGATCCAGTCGCGGCGCAAACCGTGCGCGTCCATCCAATCGGCGTAGACTCCGAAGTCGCTGCCCACCGCCGCGAGCAAAATGGGGTCGGCTCCGAGAATTTTCACATGAAAAGCAATATTGGCGGCCGTACCGCCATAGCGCTTTTCCAGTGAGGGCACGTAGAACGATACGTTCACCTTATCAATCTTGTCGGGCAAGATGTGGTTTTTGAAGTGATCTTGGAAAATCATGATTTGGTCGATAGCGATCGACCCAGTGCACAAAATCGACATTGCAGAACCTCCGGGGTCGGCAGTCTCGCGACCCCGTACCCGGGCGTCAATGGTGTCGGACCTGTTGGCGCGTTAATATGCGCCCAATGAGGATCAGTGGGCGTTTCAAAGCGGATAAACCGGTAATTTCTTTTGAGTTCTTTCCGCCAAAGACGGACGGCGGCTTTGACTCGTTGTTTCGCACCATCGAAGAACTGCAATCGCTGGAGCCGGCCTTCGTTTCCGTAACGATGGGCGCAGGAGGTTCGACCCGAAGCAAGACGGTCGATCTGGTGATTCGAATCGAGCGCGAAACTGGACTCACCGCGATGGCTCATCTCCCCTGTGTTGGATTCGAGCGAGATCAGATTGGCACGATTCTCGAACAACTCGACAGCAATGGAATCTGCAACGTTCTCGCCCTGCGCGGTGATCTCCCCAAGGACAACACGGATTTCGTCGTCCCGGGCGACGGCTTCGGCCACGCAAACGACTTGATTGACTACATCCAACAGCAAGATCGCGGCTTTTGCGTGGTGGCGGCCTGCTACCCCGAAGTGCATCCGGAGGCGCAGAGTGCCGAAGTGGATATGGACAATCTCAAGCGCAAGGTCGACGCCGGCGCTGAATTGTTGATCACCCAGCTGTTCTTCGACAATGAAAAGTTCTTTTCGTTCATGGACCGGGTACGCGCCGCGGGAATCGAAGTGCCGATCGTTCCGGGAATCATGCCCATCGTCAGTCATACGGGAGTCAGGCGCATGACGACAATGTGTGGCTGCGTCATTCCCGAGGAACTCGACAAAAAACTCGCGAGAATCGGGGACGATGAAGTGGCCACCCAGAGACTGGGCGTGAATTGGGGCACGCTGCAGTGCCAGGAATTGCTGGAAAACGGCGTGCCGGGCATTCACTTCTATACGCTGAACAAGAGTTCAGCGGCTCGGAATATTTTCGAGAACCTGTTCCCAAAAGAGCAACCCAAATAGCGGCTCCAAGACCAAACAGCGGCGTAAGGACTGACTAGTGGCAGTGGTAAGCCATGAGCATGACGAGCAGGCCGTCCGGCCACTTCGGATCGCGGTGCTGCTTTCCGGCGGTGGAACGAGTCTCGAAAACCTCTTCGACCACATCGACAAAGGCCTGCCGGCGCAAGTCGAGGTCGTGATCTCTTCCAAGCAGAACGCGTACGGACTCGAACGGGCGCGTTTGCACGGCGTCCCGGCCGTGGCGGTGTCGCGCAAAAAGCTACCGGATCTCACATCCTTCAATGACGCCATTCACGCGGAGCTAGCCAAACACGAGGTCGATCTCGTCGCTCTGCTCGGCTTCCTCTCGCTCTTTGAACTGCGAGGGAAATTCGAAGGCCGCACGCTCAACGTTCACCCAGCCCTGATTCCGGCATTCTGCGGCCAGGGTTTCTATGGCGAGCGAGTGCACCAAGCGGTGCTGGACTCGGGAGTCAAGATTTCGGGCGCCACGGTTCACTTCGTCGACGAAGAGTACGACAAGGGCCCGATCATCTCCCAGGAGGCCGTTCCGGTGTTGGAGGGTGACACTATCTCGCGTCTGTCCGCGCGGGTAATTGCCGCCGAACGCAGATTGGTCCCCGAAGCCATCAGGCTGATCGCCGAAGGCCGGGTCAAGCTGGTAAATCAGCAAACTCATATTATTCGCTGACCCCCGACACGGCATCATGGGTCAGCGGCGAATCGCTTCGCTGATGGCTTCCAGTTGCTCACTCAGACCCGCGTAGACCACGCTGCTTCCATAGCGGGATAGATGGTTGTCGTCACGGTAGTAGAAGCCCTCTTCATCTCGATACCGGCAGCGTGAACTCGGGCATAGAACAGGGGTGGGGTCGAGTACCAGGACCCCGCGACCGTCGACCAACTGCTCGAATTGCGCCAGGCCGTGACGCTGCCAATCGAGATGCTCCGCCAGCACAGTCTCCACCCGCCTTCCTCGCTTCTCGCTCCAATAGAGTTTGGTCGGAGAGTCTCCCAGGACAGGAACGGTCTTGACGAGCACCACCGGGATTCCGTGCTTCCGCAGGGCTTCGACGGTTCGACGCAGAGCGCGGGCGAATACTTGCTGCGCATCCTCGGCGGTAGCCGAGGTGAGCTCGGCGTCGGAAAGGTAATGGGTGTCTCCGTGGAGGACGCCGTTACTGATCCAGCCTCGGTTGTAGATACTCCAACGAGAAACCAGAAAGACCGTGACTGGGTCGAATCCGACGGCAATTTTTTCGAACTCTTCGGTAATGCCGGCTATACACTTATTACTTTTGATTCGAGTGCTCGGCCGGAAAGCCCCAACCAATGGGGGGCAGCCCGTCGAGCTCAGGAGAATCCCCTTCATCCGATTATCGCGCGCATAACGCGCGAAGACCGGATACCAGGCGACAGCATGGGAGTCGCCCCAGACGACGATGGTCTGTTCTGCGTCTACGTCACCGAAGCTGCAGTGGGCTCGAATCTCATCGACGTCAAGACTGTAGGGATCGCAATCCGTAAGTCGTTCGATCTTGTCGAACTCTGGACCAGCGACAAGCGCTTCCACGCTGGGATTGCGGCTCGGGATTCCGCTCGAGGCCACGACCCCGAACCCGAAGACCAGCGTGGTCGCCGTAGCGGTGGCCGAGGCCGAGAAGATCGACTTGCGCGAAAACACGACCTCGTCTTCACGCGTCTGCTTGGCTTTGCGAAATGGTCTTTCGACAAAGCGCCAGGACAAGGTCGCGATGATCCCGGAAAAAGCCAGGACGGCCATCGCCGAAGAGACGGACAGGGGTTCGGGTGAAAGGTACCTCGCGAACACGAGCAGTGGCCAGTGCCATAAATAGAGCGAGTACGAAATCAATCCAATGAAGACAACGGGTCGCCAGCTGAGAACACGCCCGACCAGGGAACTGCCGCCCTGCCCCGCATGAATGATGAGTCCCGCGCCTGCACAGGGGAGGATTGCATTGATGCCGGGAAAGTGCGTGGTGTCGGTAAACATCGTGATGCTGAACGCGATGCAGACGATGCCGAGAAACGCGGCACCTTCGCGCAGGCGGCGACTCTGCAGGGGCGGAACCATTCCGAGCGCCAGGGCCGAGCCAACCAGCAGCTCCCATGCGCGAGTGGGAGCGAGATAGAACGCGGCAGTCGGATGTGACTCGACCCACCAGATGCTCAGCGCGAGCGAAGCGAGCGTGACCGCAGGAATCCAGAGTTCAAATCGACCTCGCAGGTAGCGATAGGTGAGCCAAACGGAGATCGGGAACAACACATAGAACTGTTCTTCGACGGACAGGGACCAGGTATGGAGCAGAGGCCGATTTTCGGCCAGCACATCGAAGTAGCCCGTCTCTTTCCAGAAAAGCATATTGGAGACGAAGAACGTCGTCGCAATGACGCTTCTGCCGAAGGCCTCGAACTCCCTGGCGGGAAAATAGATAAAGGTCGCGACGCAGGTGAACGCGATCATGGTGAACAGAGCTGGAAAAATTCGTCGCGCACGCCGTTCGTAGAAGGAGAGCAGCGAGAAGGATCCATCCCGTCCCTCTTTGGCGAGGATCGAGGTGATGAGAAACCCGGAGATAACGAAGAAGATGTCGACGCCGACGAATCCGCCGCTGAAGAACCCAAAATGAGCATGGGCCAGCAATACAGGCAGAACCGCTAGCGCCCTGAGACCGTCTATGTCCGCCCGATACTTCATGCCCGCTACATCCTGAGAACACCGTTCCGGGCGTAGTGGCGCGGGTCGGTTCTTTCTGATGCGGTTCCCGATTTACCGAACTTGAGGTGTGGCGCCTGAGGGCTCGCGTGGGGCCATAGAGTTCCAGCTCGACTGCCGGCCCACATCTGAATCTGCTTTCGGCAGTTTCAGCAATGCGCAACTGATACTCACGCTGAAGGGAAAACTGGACGAAACGAGGTCTTGCGGAGAGCGGGACCCCCAGCGCAACACTGGGGTGAGATCTCCGCGAGGAGGCGGCTTGGAAGCCGAACCAGAAAATCAGCCGATCTGGTCGGCGGAAGATAAGCTCGGGGAAGGGATACAGCCGCCCATTTCTCAGGGTGTCGTTGGCCCGTTGGTGGGAGGCGTCCGCAGGGCCGACGCCATCTGCGTCGCAATCTTGATCCTCGCCTGCGCGCTTCGCTTCTTTGCCTACTACGAAATCAACTACGAGGATCTCAGTCGGCCGCCGGTAATGGGGAACGGCGACCAGATCGATCTGTTCCGGATCGCTCACGCGATCGCCCACGGTCGAGGTTTTTCCCGGGACGATTCCCCCGAACTGACGCAACTCTTCCAGAACTATCAAACCAAGGAAGGCGCCGTCCCCTACAGCGAGGACGAGATCGACGCCCTGTCGAAACGCGGACTGCTCGACGACGAGTACCCCGATCGCCCCGATCGCACCGCCTACCGTGACATTCTGTATCCCTATGTGGCGTCGATCTTTGCGGACGCCAGTGATCCATTCCTGGCGCTGCGCCTGCTGAACTTCTTCCTTGTCTGCTTCAACGCGCTACTCATCTTCTTTGTCGCAAAGCGGATCGGCGTCGGGCACACACTCTCCGTCCTCTGCGCCGGCCTCTACCTCGTCCACCCCTATACGCCACTCCACGCCTCACTACTCATGACCGAGACCCTGGCTACAAGCGTCGTCGCGGGACTCGTGCTGGTCTGCCTGCAGATCGACGATTCCAGATCGCTTCGCACGTGCGTCTTGCTCGGCATCGGAGTTGGACTCTTGATTCTGGCAAAGAAACAGTTCTTGCTGCTCCTGCCTGTATACGCCCTGATCTTTCTGGCCGGCTTTTGGCGCAAGGACTTCACCCTGCGCCAGGGGGCGGTCGCGGCCGTTACGACCCTGATTGTTTCCCTGCCGCTCTTCATCAACAGCTGGCAAGTCACCCACGATCTCGTCTTCATCACCGGCACGAACGGCTGGAACGACATGCCAGCCGCCTACTCGCGCGAACTCGCTCGATCGGGAATGAGCGACTTCTACAAGATTCGCACAGCGAGCTTTGACTACTATCGGGCACAGACGGGACGCACGATCAAAGGCGAACTCGAGATGGCCCGAGCGGGCAAGGAACTCTTCCACTACATGCTGCGGGAAGACGGTTTTGTCGCCAGGATCCCCAGGCTCGTCGTCCTCAAGCTCGTCAACGAGATCTTCCCGGGCAAGAACCTCTACATCCTCGCTCTCATCGTCGCCTCGCTGGCAGGCTTCGCCCTGACGCTTCGACGCTACTCCTCTCAACTCTGTCTCGCGATTCTGCTCTCCTGCATGCTCGCCGTGGCGCTGACGCACGGGGGATATGGGCGAATGCTTTTCAGTACTGTGATCGTTCAGTGTGTTGGGGTTGCGCTGCTTTTGAAGGTTCAGCTGATTCGCGCGGGGGATTAGGGGGAGGGTGTTGCGGGGATTCCTTCCTCCCGGCTTGGTTGCCCGTTGGGCGGTTAGGGAAAAGGGCCGGTCTGGTAGTGCGGACGGGTTGGGCGACGGGGCTGGGTGGGGGAGTGTTTTTAGCCGGGAATTGTGGAGAGGTTGATTAGGCCGCGTTTGCGCCAGCCTTTGCTGAGGAGCCAGCTTGCTGCCTTGGCGACTCCTACATCTTCTTGGGTGGATGCCTTCACGCGCAAGCTCTCAGAGCTTGCGCGCCAACCGTCGAACTGGCTGCCCGAAGAAGCCTCGTCAATCTTCACCGGCGGCGCATGACC